>JBOGJX010000097.1:0-18749 GCA_050745285.1 Terriglobia bacterium | reverse complement strand
CGATTTGTGTGCCGTGGGCTCTTACCTTTTGGGAAAAACCCACGGCACACAAATCGTGCCGTGGCTACCCCTTGCCGTCAGCGGCGCGTTTGCAAATACCCCGGCAGGCAAGCCGTCATTCCCCCCTAATCAAATCCTGGTAATCTCCAGGCTCGTCAATATCCAAGGCGACGCCGGGATCGTTAACCGTCACGCATTCCGTCGCCTCGCGGTATCTCCGCACAACAGTATTCGCTCCTTGCTGTGAATCGAGGGCGAGCAATTCAGCAAACAACGCCCTGCCGAGTAGTACGGGGTGTCCGCGACGGCCCTGATAGACTGGAACGACTACCGGAGCGCTCGTCCGCAAGAACGCCTCTAAAATCTGCCGCATGGCCTCCAGGCCCGCGGCGGGATGGTCTACCAGGCAGAGGAGTACGCCATCAACGTCTGGCGCGTCGAGCGCCCTCAACCCTGTCTGCAGGGATGACGTCTGCCCCAGACGATAATCCTGGTTGATCACCACTCTGGCGTCCCCAAAACTCACAGCGTTTTGGATCACTGCCGCGTGGTGCCCCAACACCACGACGCGGCGGCTGATCCCCGCCTGACGAAGATTTTCCAGGATCACTTCGAGAAATGGCTGGTGGTGATATTCCAGGAGAGCCTTGTCCTCACCCATGCGCCGCGATTCCCCGGCGGCAAGCATCAAGCCGGCAATGACGCCTTTGCACATTTGATTATAGTAGCGGCGAGTTTACCTCGCCATATGGCGGCATAAAGCCGACGCTACCATTACGTTCATGACTCCTGTCGCGATTTCGGACGATAGCCAAGCGCGGGGGCTGAGGTCAGGGCGTTGCGCCGGACGGCCACCATTTCCGCAACCGCGGAAACGGCAATTTCCCCGGGGGTGAGCGCGCCAATCTTGAGGCCCACCGGCGAGTGAACACGCTCAAGCTGTTCCGGCGGGACGCCCTCCTGTCGCAGCGCCCTGTCAAACTCGATCAGCTTCCGGCGGCTTCCGATCATGCCCACGTAACGCGCCGGGCTTCGAACCGCCCAGCGCAGGCACGTGAGATCACCCTGGTGACCCCGTGTCGCGATCAGAAGATAGGAGAAATCGTTCGGGCTTAGTTGGGGAAGGATTTCTTCCCACGCGCCGCAGTAGACCGCCGCGGCGTCCGGAAAGCGCTGCTTGCTGGCAAAGGCTTCGCGGTCGTCAACCACGGCTGTATCAAAGCCGGCGATTCCGGCGACTTTCGACACCGCGAGCGAAACGTGGCCGCCGCCAAAAAGATAGAGCGTGGGCGTGGCGAGAATGGGCTCAACAAAAATATCGAGTGAGCCGCCGCAAACCAGACCTTGATCGCTGTCCGGCGAATTGTTCAGGTTAAAGTGCAGGCGGCGGGGTTTTTCCTCACGCATCACTTCCTGCGCCACGGACCACACCTCCGCCTCAACGCAGCCGCCTCCCACCGTGCCCAAAATCGATCCGTCATCCCGTACCAGGATTTTCGATGTCTCGTAACTCGGAATCGAGCCCTGCACTTGAATAATGGTGGCTAGCGCGGCGCGCCGCCCTTCTTTTCTCAATCGCGCAATTTCAGCGTAGATATCCATTCGAACCGCAGAATCAGGTTAGTCAGAGGGTGGTTGGATGTCAAACGTAAAGAGAATGAGGCGCAACATTGACCAACCCCGCTCGGCACGTTGTAGCGCAGAGTTTTGTTGTTAAAACTCTGCGGCTTTTCGCTCGTCATGACAAAAATACCGCAGAGTTTCAAAAGCAAAATTCTGCGCTACATCTCGAAGAAGCCGCATAGCGGGCCACCCATGAAGCCGGGCATGGACTACCGCTACCATCCTAGCCCCTGACGCCCTAGCTCCTTCCCATCCGGGAGGGGAAACAAGAAAGCAACCTGAGAACCCCTTGGCATCTGTATAATATGTTTGGGAAGCACGGAACCGGACAAGCCTCACCGTTTCTTCTATTCTAAGGTGGTCATGGAATGAAAGTTAATAAGGACGCCAGAGTTCTGGTTGTGGATGACGAGACCCACGAACGGGAAGGTCTTGCGACGCTGCTCCAGGGTTGGGGCTATGAAACGGAAACGGCCTCGCAGGGCCGTGAGGCGCTGGAAAAGATTCCGGCTTTCGATCCCGTTGTGGTCATCTGCGACCTTCGCATGCCGGATATGAGCGGCATGGAGCTGCTCCGCGAGCTTCGCCATTCACAGCCCAGCCCGAGTTTCATCATGCTTTCCGGGCAAGGAACGATCGAGGAAGCCGTCGAGGCCACGAAACTCGGCGCGTTCGATTTTCTGGAAAAGCCCCTGGATGTGAAGAAGCTGCAGGTAGAGCTGCGCAATTGCCTGGAGCGGCAGATGAACGAGCGCGCGCTCGAAATCGCCCACCGCCGCCTGCGGGACGCCGGCATTCTTGGAAGCCTCGTGGGCCGCTCGAAGAAGATGCGGGAGGTCATGTCGCTGGTCGCGCAAGTGGCGCCGTCGAGCGCCTCGGTGCTGATCACGGGCGAAAGCGGCACCGGGAAGGAGCTCGCCGCGCGCACCATTCACGGCCTAAGCCCGCGCCGCCTGGGCCCTTTTGTGGCGGTCAATTGCGCTGCCATCCCCGAGAGCCTGATGGAAAGTGAAATTTTTGGCCACGAGCGTGGGGCCTTCACCGGCGCGATGGACCGCCGCGCCGGCTGCTTCGAGTTGGCCGACGGCGGCACACTCCTGCTCGATGAGATCGGCGAAATGCCCATCACAACGCAGGCCAAGCTCCTGCGCGTGCTGGAAGACTCGAAGGTGCGCCGTCTCGGCAGCAAGGTTGAGGTCCTGACGGACGTGCGCGTCCTGGCCTCCACGAACAAGGTGCCGGAGGAGGCGGTCGCTTCAGGTCACCTGCGAAGCGACCTCTATTTTCGCCTGAATGTGGTGCATATCGTGATGCCGCCGCTGCGGGACCATCTGGAGGACCTCGAAAGCCTCATCGAGACGCTGCTCGAGGATTTAAACCGCAAGCACCAAAAGGCAGTGAAGGTTGTTGATTCCAACGTGCTCGAACAACTCCGCCATTACACCTGGCCGGGAAACGTGCGCGAGCTTCGCAACACGATCGAGCGAGCGGTGGTTGTGTGCGCTGGCGAAGTCCTGCGCAAGGCGGATTTAGCGCCAGAATTCGGCCGGACGGCTCCCCTGATGGCGGATGGCGAGCTGGCTCTGCGCGCCGGCCTTACCGTGGCCGACGCTGAGCGCCTTCTGATCCGTGAAACGCTCACCTACACCAGCAACAACAAAACCCGGGCGGCTGAAATCCTGGGCATCAGCCTGAAGACCCTGCACAACAAGTTGAAGGAATACGAGAGTGCGTCTCAAAGTTAAGCTCACGGCGCTCATCTCCCTGGTGGTGCTGATCCTGGTCCTGGCCGTCTCGGCGCTCTACCTGTTCAGTTTCGTCCGCCAAACGCTGCGAAACGTCCAGCAGATCAGCGATTACATTCGTGACGAGACGTATACCCGCGCGCGCGCCGTGGTGGCGGCCACCCGCATCCCGCCGTATGTCGATCCCACCAACATGGTGGAGGTGCGGGCCTTTTTACGGGTCCGCCTCAGCCAGGACGCTGGCTTGCTCTCTCTCATGCAATCGGCCGTAAGCTATTCACCCACCATCGACTACGTGGCGATTACCAGCACGAACGGCATTGTGCTGGCGCATAACGACTCGACCCTGATTGGCCAGACTCTCCCCTCCGCGGCGAACCTTTCGGTCCTGCTTCACACTGGCTTGATTCATCAACTGCGTCTGATCTATGGCCCACCGCAAGTCTATGAAGCCGTATTGCCGCTCGAAATGAATCATCAGCCCTTCTGCAGCGTGCGGATTGGCGTTTCAACGGTCTTCCTCGCGGCCCAGGTCACGCCACACTTGACGGATGCGCTGGAGATGGCCTTGGCGGTAATCATTCTCGCCACCCTCACCGCTGGATTACTCTCCTTCCGGCTCCTACGGCCGCTCGAGACCATCTCCCAGAGCGTAGACCGCATGGCGCGCGGTGAGTTCACTGGGCCGCTCCGAATAAAGCGCGAGGATGAGTGGGGCGTTCTCTCAAGCAAACTCAATGTGCTGGGCGAGCAGATGCGCGGCGACAAGGCGGCCTATCTGGCCCTGCGCGAGAATCTCGATCAGTTGTTCGCAAATCTGGTGGATGGCCTGATGCTCTTCGATCATGAGGACCGGCTCGTCCTGGCAACGGCTTCGGTTTCGCGCTTTCTAGGCCGCCCCTCGGATGCGCTGGTGCATAAGACGGCGTCTGAGGTGTTTGGTGGGGGTGGCCCGCTTAATCAGGTGCTGCTGCGGGCATTCAACGAAAGGCGTTCACTGACGGCGGACCCGGTGGAACTTCCGGACAACGCGGAAACTCCGCGCGTAGCCGTTAGCTCCCATTTTGTCAGCGAAGAAGGCCGTCCGGTGGCAAGCCTCGTGACCCTGCGCGATGCGGGCACGCGCGCTCAGTTGCAGGATCAGATTGGCACCGCCACCAAGCTCGCCGCCCTCGGACGAATTACATCTGGCGTGGCCCACGAGGTGAAGAATCCGTTGAACGCCATGATCCTGCAGGTGGAAATTTTGAAGTCAAAACTCGCGGACGATCACGCGGACGTGAAGCCGCAACTGACCATTCTCTCCGAGGAAATTCGACGCCTTGATCGCGTGGTAAAGACTTTTCTCGATTTCACCAGGCCCGTCGAAATGCATCGCGGCGAGATTCAGGTGGCTGACCTTGTGAACGAAGTATTTACGCTGGCCGGACCACAGGCCCGCAAAAACAATGTCCATCTCATTCTTGAGCCCAACGGCGCCCTTCCCGCTCTCACAGCGGACCGCGACCTCATGAAACAAGCGCTGCTGAACCTCGTGCTCAACGGATGCCAGGCCATGCCCGAAGGCGGCGAGTTGCGCGTGAGATCTCACGCCAGCCCTGGAAGCGTCAACTTGGATGTCGCAGACCAGGGGACCGGCATTCCCGCAGAGGCGCAAGAAAAGATTTTTGCACTCTACTACACCACCAAGCCGGGCGGCTCCGGAATCGGCCTGGCGATGGCTTACCGCATCATCCAGCTTCATGAAGGCTCCATCCACTTCTTAAGCGAGGTCAACCACGGCACGACCTTCCGAATTTCTCTCCCCGCTTGATTCTCGGGGTCCGGGGTCCGGAGCTCGATTTTTGGAATACGGAGTTTCAGTTTCGGGCTCGGTTTTTGGAATCTGAAATTTGAAATCTGAAATAGCGAACGCGCGTCCGGCGGAAAAGCCACAGGGTTTCAAAGGCACGACTCTGCGCTATGTTTACGTTCTGCCTTGGAGTTTAGGCCCAGTTCTGCTATGGTTTGCCTCTTTGATGTTTTTTGGCGCAGATCAGTCTTTGGGGCGTTTCATGAGGATCGTTTCAAGAACGACCATCATTAGCCTGATGTTAGCCATTGCTCTCCCTGCCGCGCTTATGGTGGCGCAGGAAGCAAGGCAGCCGCTCACGGTCGACCTCATCAGCCATCCCGCGCGGATTCTCCCGCCGGGTCCTCGGGACATTGTCTGGCGGCCGCACACGGACCAATTCAGTTTTATTGATGAGGGTCCTAAAGGCAGCGACCGCGCCATCTGGCTCTATGACTCTGCCACCGGGGGCAAGCGGGCATTGGTCAGCGGCGGTCAGGGAGAATCGCAGGTCAATCTTGACTCCTACCAGTGGTCGCCCGATGGCAGCAGTTTGCTGTTACAGGGTGGTGGCGATCTATGGCTTTACGACTTTAAGGCCAACAAGCTGCGCCGCCTGACAGACCACCGCGGTAAGAAGGAGGATCCGGCTTTCTCCCCGCAAGGGGATCAAATCGGTTTCGTCCAGAATAACAACCTGTATGCTTTCAACGTGAAGAATGGCCGCGCCCGCCAGCTTACGACAGACGGCAGCGCAGACGTGCTCAATGGGAAGCTCGACTGGGTTTACGGCGAAGAATTGGCCTACCGCGAGACCGGGCGCGCCTTCGAGTGGTCGCCCAATGGTAAGCAAATCGCATACCTGCAGCTTGATGATGGACCTGTGCCGCAATACCCGCTCACCCGCTTCCTGAAATACCACGCCAGCATCTTTGATCAGCGGTTTCCGCAGCCGGGTGACCCGAATCCCATCGCCACCATGCACGTGGTCGGCGTGACCGGCGGCCGGGGCCGGATTTACAAACTCGCCCGCGGCGCTGAATATATTGTTCCAGCATTTGGATGGACGCCCGATTCCAAAGCCGTCTGCTTTCTCACCATGAATCGCGACCAGACGCGGCAGGTGATTCACCTCTGGAGCACGAAGGGCGATAAGCAAGCCCTTGTTGAGACCGATCCCTATTGGATTAACAACGTTGAGCCGCCGCAGTTCGTTGACGGTGGCAAGGACTTCCTCTGGCTCTCGGAGCGCGACGGCTGGAACCACCTATATCTCTATGCTCGCGACGGGAAGCTGGTGAAACAACTCGACCATGGCGACTGGCTCATCGATCATCCCATTTTTGAAAATGTCCCATCATACCAGGTGGATCGGGCCGGTGGCTGGGTCTACTTTGAGTCCACCGCTCCCGATCCGCGCGAGCGGCAGCTTTACCGCGAACGGCTGGACGGCACAGGCTTCCAGCGCTTGACCACGGAGCACGGAACGCACGCGCTCACGTTGTCGCCCGATGGCCGGTACCTCATTGACCGCTTCTCATCCATTAATACTCCGCCGGAAATCCGTCTGCTGAAGTCCGATGGAACCCGCGTCGCGACAATTGATAAGCCCACAAACCATCTCTCCGATTACGCCTTGGGCCAAACCCGATTTGTGACGCTCAAGGCTTCGGATGGCTCGGCGCTCTACGGGCGGCTAGTGAAGCCGCCGGATTTCAATCCACACAAAAAATATCCGGTGGTCGTTTACGTTTACGGCGGCCCGGGATTCCAAGTCATGCGCAATCAGTGGGGAGCGACAAGCTGGATGGACCAACTGCTCGCGGATCACGGCTACCTCGTCTGGTCGATGGATAACCACGGCTCGGCCGGCCGCGGCCACGCGTTTGAAACGGTGATCTTCAAGGACATGGGCCAGCACGAGCTAGCGGACCAATTGCTCGGCGTCGAATATCTAAAATCCCTGCCTTACGTTGATCCGTCGCGGCTGGGCATCTGGGGCTGGTCCTACGGGGGCTACTTCACACTGTACGCGCTGACGCACGCTCCAGAAATCTTCAAGTGTGGGATTGCCGGCGCGCCCGTCACCGATTGGCATTACTATGACTCGATCTATACCGAGCGCTACATGAGAACGCCGGAGGAAAACCCGAAGGGCTACAATGAATCCTCGGATGTCCTGGCGGCTGGCAACCTGCGCGCCAAACTCCTGCTGATTCACGGCGTCGCGGATGACAACGTGCACATGCAGAACACCATCAATTTCATCGAAGCGCTGGTGAAGGCCAGAATTCCTTATCAGCTCTACATGCAGCCCGGCCAAAAGCACGGCTTCACCGATCCGGCGGCCATCCGCTACCAGAACCAACGAGTATTTGAATTTTTTATGCACAACCTGTAGGAATTGGATCATTGAAACATCGGATCATTGAGTCATTGAAAGACTTAACGTTTGGTGAAAAACGTTCCGACTCGGTCATTCTGAGCGTGGCGAAGAATCTGCTTCGGAAATTCCGGCGAATAGCCCCCACCCGTCCCGCTCTGCGGGACACCATCTCCCCAGGGGAGAGGGCAGGAGAAAGTAAGGGGACCAACCCTCTCCCTTCGGGAGAGGGGAACCGCAGGGAAGCAGTGCTTCCCGTCGCGGTGGGTGAGGGAGCTATTTTCATGCTTTGAGGGTGTCGCCAAGCGGCATGGCCACTCGTTAGGGTAATCCACAGCGAGCCACGGACAACAGACAGCACTTTCTGTTACAGACTTAATGAAGAAATGATTCAATGAATAATGGATCAATCTAATTTGGGGGTTCCTTATGCGCGTTTGGGCACTCTTCACGCTGTTGGGTGTTTTGTTTATCTTGCAACCGGCCTGGGCGCAGGCGCCCGCGCCGCTCCCTGGCTATTCGCCGGCAAAATCGCAGGCGGAGTTGGAATGGGAATCCAAATTCCAGGCCATTCCTAGCGCTCAGAATATCGGTGACTATAACAAATACCTTTCCGCCTATCCGCATAACGCGGGCACACCGCGCGATGAGCAGAACGCCGATTGGATTCTGGCAAAGTTCAAGCAGTGGGGTTGGGACGCGCACATTGAGACTTTTTACGTGCTGCTGCCGTGGCCCAAGGAACGCCTGGTCGAGCTTGTCTCACCCTCGACATTCAAGGCAAAACTCGACGAGCCGCCCATCGCCGTGGACCCAACCTCCAGCCAGCAGAAGGAACAGCTCCCCACCTACAACATGTATTCGGCGGATGGAGACGTCACCGCGCCGCTGGTTTACGTGAACTATGGCATGAAGGCTGATTACGAGCGGTTGCAGCGGCTGGGCGTCTCCGTAAAGGGGGCCATCGTCATCGTGCGTTATGGAGATGGCTGGCGCGGCCTGAAACCCAAGCTGGCCACCGAGCACGGCGCGGTGGGATGCATCATTTATTCCGATCCACGGGATGATGGCTACTGGCACGGCAATGTATTTCCCCACGGCCCGTGGCGGCCGCGCGGCGGCGTCCAACGGGGCAGCGTGATGGATATGATCATTTATCCCGGCGACCCGCTGACGCCGGGAATTGGGGCGACAAAGGACGCCAAACGGCTGCCGCTGAAAGACGTAAAGACTCTTACCAAAATCCCCGTGCTTCCTATTTCTTACGGGGACGCCAAGCCGCTGCTTCAGGCGCTCGGCGGCCCGATTGCCCCGGAGAGCTGGCGCGGCGCCCTGTCCATCACCTATCACGTCGGCCCGGGCCCCGCGAAAGTGCACCTCAAAGTAATTTCAGACTGGAAAGTCCGCCCCATCCACGACGTCATCGCCAAGATTCCCGGAGCCGTTGATCCGGACGAGTGGATCATCCGTGGGAATCACCACGACGCCTGGGTGAATGGCTCCGAAGACCCCATCTCCGGCCTCACGCCAGAGCTTGAGGAAGCGCGGTCGATGGGGGAGCTTTTGAAAGAGGGTTGGAAGCCCAAGCGCACGATTATTTATTGCGCCTGGGACGGAGAAGAGCCCGCTCTGCTTGGGTCCACCGAGTGGGTGGAAGAGCACGCGGACGAGCTGCGGCAGCACGCTGTGGTCTATATCAACTCGGACTCGAATGACCGGGGGTACTTAACCGCCGGGGGCTCGCCCTCGCTGCAAAAATTTGCGGATGACGTCGCCAAAAGCGTGAAGGACCCGGAGACTGGCCTGACGGTAGAAAAACGGCTCCGCCTCAAACGCATTCGCGATGCCCGGACGGATGCGGATCGACAGGCGCTGCGCAAGGGCCGCGAGTTGAAGATTGGCGTGCTAGGATCAGGGTCGGACTATTCCGCCTTCATCGACCACATCGGGATCAGCTCGCTCGATCTGGACTACTCGGGCGAGGCGGGCGGGGGAATTTATCACTCGATCTACGATGATTTCTACTGGTATTCGCATTTTGGAGATCCGGGGTTCGTCTACGGGAGGGCGCTGGCCCAGACGGCTGGCGCCGCGGTGATGCGCCTGGCGGACGCGGACCTGCTTCCGTTTGGTTTCAAGGACCTCGCGGACGCAGTTCAGGAATATGTGAAACAGGCGAGAGATTATGTGACTCATGAGAGAGATGAGATTCGTGAGCGCGACATGGAAATCTCGGATGGCGTTTTCAAAGCCACCCAGGATCCTCGCCAGCATGGGGTTCCGCCGCCCCTCGAAACTCCCCCGCCGTTCCTTAATTTTGCCCCGCTCGAAAACGCCGTGGCGAACCTCGAGCACAGCGCCGGGGCCTATCACAAGGCGATGACAAAGGCCGGATCAAGCGGCGGCGCGGCGCTCGCCAGCGCTTCGTTAGACCTGGTGAACCATTCGCTGCTTGAGAGCGAGCGCAGCTTGACTTCACCGGCTGGCCTGCCTGAGCGGCCATGGTATAAGAATGAGCTTTACGCGCCCGGCCTCTATACCGGATATGGAGCCCAAACGCTCCCGGCCATCCAGGAAGAGATATTCCAGAAGAAATGGAAGGAGGCCGATGAGCAAATCCGCGTGGTCAGCCAGGTCCTGGATCAAGAGGCCGCGCTGATCCAATCCGCCGCCACTCAGCTTGAGCAGGCCATACGTTGAGCGGTATAATGCCCGTGGGCTAGTGGTTTGTTGAAAACGGGGGGGCGCCGTGTCATTCTGAACGAAGCGAAGAATCTGCTTTTCGGTGGTTCCAATGAGATGCGAGATTCTTCCTTCGGCTTCGCTCAGGACTGCCTTCGGCTCCTCAGAATGACGCGCTGGATGAGTTTTTCAACGAACTGCCAATAACGGAACCCGGCTTGGGTTTCGGAATCCGGCCGGGACTTACGAGATCCAAATCTGGAATGTAGCAGGAGGAGAAAATGATAAGACGCTATGCAATAGCATTATTCTGCACGGTCCTCAGCCTTGCCCTCGCGGGCGTAGCGCTGGCGAAAAACGGCCGTGCCGTCGCCAAGGCCGACTTCAACGGCCAAACCGTTTCCATCGATTACGGGCGTCCATCGCTGCATGGCCGCACCATCACCCAAATGCTGGGCGAGCTGAAACCCGGCGGCTTCTGGCGGCTCGGCGCCGATTCCTCAACCACGTTTACCACCGGCGTGGATTTGAAGTTCGGGGATGTGACCGTGCCCAAGGGGACTTATAGCCTCTGGGCGCAGCGCGTCAGCGAGAATAGCTGGAAGCTGGTGTTTAATACCTCACACGGGATGTGGGGCACCATGCATTCGAAGTACCTGTCCGATGACAAGTATTTCGTACCCTTGACGGAAACCAAGGCTGCGAGTCCGCAAGATCTCGTCACCATTACCATTAACAAGGAAGGCGACAACGGCGGCGTGATTGACATTGTGTGGGGCGATTTGGAGCTTGCCGCTCATTTCACCACGTCATAGCTTGCCGGCGTTTGCCTCGAAGTGGCCGCGTTGGAGCGTGGCCTTTTGGTGGCGGGCTGAGTGAGTAGCGCAGAGTTTTGCTTCTGAAACTCTGCGGCTTTTTGCGGCGATGGTGTAGGACCGCCGTAGCAATTGAAAATTGGAACTCGGCAGCCCCTACGGCTGCTGTGCGCCGCTTGGGTGGCGCATTCATGGCTGCGTTTGCCATGTGTGCTGTGATGCCATTCGCACACATCGCAAGAAGCGCGATGTGTGCGCCACCCAAAGTGTGAGATGCGCTTATTTCCATACAGCTCCTTAGCTTATTTGCGCGCCCCTCCCCCTTCAACATTCCTCTCTTGCTACCGCTGCAATCTTCCTTGCCAGTTGTGAGATGGCTGCGCTGTCGAGCGCGGCCATGGGAAACCAGCGCAAATGACCGCCGCGAGCATTTCCAGAGACCTCATACAACTCCGCGCGGATGGACCGGAACGTGATGGCGTGCCGGACCGTGCCGAGCTTTCGCGCAAGGCGAAGCGGCGAGGAGGATTGCGATACCAGCTTCAGTCTCAGCCTTTCCATCGCTTCTTCGGAGCTTCCTCCGAAGGCAGCAGGAAAATTCCAGAGATCGCCGAGAAGACCCTCATCGAGTCCCCGAACCAATGCAACCTTGCCGCCTTTATGGATGACCGCCGCCGCGAGATAGCATAGTTCCGTCGCGCGCCTGGGCCGCGGCTGCGGGAACGACTCGGGATCACCCCGGCGGAAGGCGACGCACGCTTTGCGGACAGGGCACACAATGCAGCGCGGGGCGCGAGGCAGGCACACGGTCTGCCCCAATTCCATCAGGGCTTGGTTGAAGTCGCCGGGCCTGCGCTTCGAAAGCATCTGCTGAAGATGGCTCTCCACCTGGACGCGAAATTCTGCCTGCTGAATGTTGCCGCTGAGCGCATTCAAGCGCGCAACAACGCGCGCGACGTTGCCATCCAAAACCGCAAGGCGTTTGCCATAAGCGATGCTGAGCACCGCGCAAGCGGTGTAGCGGCCCACTCCCGGCAGGCTTCGCGCAGCGTCATAGTTTTCCGGGAATTGTCCGCCAAAGTCCTGCGCCACTTTCCGCGCCGCAAGATGGAGGTGGCGCGCGCGGCGGTAATAGCCAAGCCCGGACCAGCGCGCCGCGACGCTCTCGAATGGGGCGCGCGCCAGGCGCTCAACGGTTGGGAACGCACGCAAGAATCGGTCATAATAGGGAATCACTGCCGCAATCTGTGTTTGCTGCAACATCACTTCGGAAATCCAAATGCGGTAGGGGTCTTTGGTGCTTCGCCAGGGAAGCGGCCGGGCCGTTGCGCGATACCATCTGAGTAGCGCGCGGCGGCCAGACTGAGCGCGCAAATCCTGAGCGGATCTTTTTTTACCGGATGCAATCATGGCCTATAAAAACCTGAGAGAGTTCATCGCCAGCCTCGAGCGAGAAAAAGAGTTGAAGCGTATCAAAGTGCCCGTGGATGTGGATCTCGAAATCACGGAAGTGGCGGACCGCGTCTCGAAATCCGGTGGCCCGGCCTTGTTGTTTGAGAAGCCGCGCTCGGTCAAAGATAACACGGATTATTCGATGCCCTTGCTGATCAACGCCCTGGGCACAAAGAAGCGGCTTGAGCTGGCGCTCGAAGTGGGTTCGCTCGAGGACGTGGCCCACCGCATTCAGGAGTTGCTTGAAATGAAGCCTCCCGAAGGGCTTCTGGGCAAAATGAAGATGCTGCCAAAGCTCGCTGAGATCGGCTCATTTTTCCCCAAAGAGGTTAAAGATGGGCCAGTGAAAGAGGTGATCGAGAAGGAGAATTTCTCGCTCGCCACGCTTCCCGTCATGAAGTGCTGGCCGCAGGATGGCGGCCGCTTTATCACGCTTCCGATGGTGATCACGCGCAGCCCGAAGAATGGCCGGCGGAACGTCGGCTGCTACCGCATGCAGGTATTCGACGAGCGCACAACCGCTATGCACTGGCAGATTCACAAGGGTGGCGCGGAGCACTTCCGGTGGCTTGAAAGACAGGGGAAGGGACGGAGGATGGATGTGGCCGTGGCGCTGGGCGCCGATCCGGCCACCATGCTTTCCGCAATCATGCCGCTGCCGGAAAACCTGGACGAATTCATGTTCGCCGGTTTCCTGCGTCAGGAAACGGTTGAGTTAGTGAAATGCGAAACCGTAGACCTTGAAGTTCCTGCTCAAGCCGAAATCGTCCTCGAAGGCTACGTCGATCTCGACGATCTACGGACAGAGGGGCCGTTCGGCGACCACACTGGATTTTACTCCCTCGAAGACCGCTTCCCGGCATTCCATCTGACTTGTGTAACGCGGCGGAAGGAGCCGGTGTACGTCTCAACCATCGTCGGGCCGCCGCCGATGGAGGACTATTGGATGGGCCACGCGGTGGAGCGCATTTTCCTGCCGCTGATGCGCATGCAGATGCCCGAAGTGGTGGACATGCACATGCCCCCCGAAGGCGTCTTTCACAACCTGATGATCGTCTCCATCCGCAAAAGCTATCCGGGCCACGCGCGCAAGGTGATGAATGCCATCTGGGGCTTGCCGGGCGCGATGTTCACCAAATGCCTGCTGGTGGTGGATGAGGACGTAGATGTTCACAACCCGCGCGAAGTGACATGGAAGGTCTTAAATCATATTGATCCGGAGCGCGACATCCAGTTCATGCTGGGCCCGGTGGATCAGCTTGAGCACGCGTCACGGCTTTCCAACTTCGGATCAAAGATGGGCGTGGACGCAACCCGCAAGTGGCCGAGTGAGGGTTTTTCGCGCCCGTGGCCCGATGAGATCAAAATGGATGAAGTCACGCGGAAGAATATCGACCGGCTTTGGAAGGGTCTCGGAATTTAGCAGGATGCTGAAAACGTGTGGCGGCGGCTTCATGCCGCCATCGGCGCGTAGATAAGACTTGACCGGTGGCGATGTAAATTCGCCGCTACACCCTTCACCCAAGGCTTTTCGGCAGCCTGCTGGCAGAACCGGATCAAGTTGCGTGCCATCCAAAGAAAAAGGCGGCCGTATGGCCGCCCTGGTGAACATGATAGATTGTGGCTGCTTCCCGGAGCTATGCTGGATCCTACGATTTATTGAAGACAAGATGGTCTCGCTGACCGCTGAAATCAATTTGAGTGATCTGCCGCACTTGATTCACCGGACTCGAATAATAGACCTCCGTCTGGTTGTTCTTTTGTGCCTCGGCTACCACCTTGACCGGCGTCGTGCCCACAAGCTTGCCGCTCTGATAAAAAGATGCTTCGGGTGATGGCGATGTGCTATTTATGACAACCTTATATTTACCCGGCGCCAGCATCACGTTGTTCCCAACCTCACCCCGGTAAATGAGGTTCACGTTTTCAGACTTGGCGAAAACCAATCCGGTAGCGAAAAACAGCGCCACGGCAACGCCAAGCACAGATTTTGCCATTGTGCTCTTCATGTGGTCTCCTTCGCGAGTTAGATTCTTGTATCACTCTATATGATGGTTCACAAGGGCGGTTCGTTGCCCCGAAGCACAATTGGCAGGTTACGGAAAAACGTGTAGCAGCGGCTTCATGCCGCCATTTGCGTTGAGAAAGCTTGGCCTGTGGCGATATAAAATCGCCGCTACACCCTTCATGCGGGATTGTTTCAACAACCAGGCAGGAAGGCATTCACCGATTCAACTCAAGGCCCAGCGGCTTGCGTTTCCTCGAAGCAGCCAACAATTCCCAATCGACTCAATGGAAACTCTTCTGAGCTTCCTCGCATCGGCAAGCCGGGCCGCTCCCCGGCCCGCGACCGCCGGGCGGCTCTCGACCGATCCGATAACCATCGGGGAAAAAAACCAGAAGACCCGGTCCACCATGTTCCGGTCAAAGAAGTCTCCGAGCACCTCGCCGCCGCCCTCAACCATCAGGCTCAGGATGCCGCGTGAGACCAATTTCCTGAGCAGGCCCATTAAGGGCACGCGCTTGCCACGGAAGGCCCAGACTTCCGCGCCCGTCTGTTCGAGCGTTTCACGTTTCCCGGAACGCGCCGCCATGGTCGTGGCCACAATACATCGCCCCGCCCGGATGACGCGCGCACTGGGCGGAATGCGAAGGCGCGAATCGAGCACGACGCGCCATGGGTTTGCCGCTCCTTTGAAGCGAGGCCCCAGATGGGGATTATCCGCAAGCACGGTATTGATTCCCACGAGCACCGCTTGATGCTGAGCCCGCATCGCTCGCGCGCGCCGCCGGGCACGGCCGCCGGTGATCCACTTCGCATCCCCGGCGCGCGTTGAGATCTTCCCATCAAGACTCGCGGCCACTTTTGCAGTGACGAATGGAAGGCCGGTATGCCTGAACTTCAGATAGACCTCGTTCAGCGCCGCGGCATCGGCCGCCAGAACGCCGCCTTGAATACGAATGCCATTCCGCTTCAGAATGGCCGCGCCGCGGCCGGCGACAAGAGGATTCGGATCGCGCATGGCGTATACCACGCGGCGGATTCCCGCAGAGATGATGGCGTCCGTGCAGGGTGGCGTGCGGCCATGGTGGCAGCAAGGCTCAAGGCTCACGTAAAGCGTGGCTCCCCTCGCCAGCGTTCCGGCTTGGTCAAGGGCGTCAATCTCCGCATGGTTTGTGCCTGCGCCGCGGTGGAAACCCCGGCCGGTGACTTTGCCGTTCTTCACGAGGACGCAACCTACCCAGGGATTGGGATAGGGCAGCGCCGCGGTATTACGGGCAAGGCGCAAAGCCATGCGCATGTACTTCTCATCTTCGCGCTTTTCGCGGTCGGCCATGTGGGCCATAGGAAAGCCTTAGCAGTCGTTCATGTTGCTTTGCGACGCCCGCAGAGCATGAAAATGATGACGGAAGGGCATGGCTGAAGCCATGCCCTTCCGTCATCTTGGCCGAGCTTATCGGAGATAGCCGACGGAAAACCCGGAGTTGTCATGCTGAGCGGAGCGAAGCATCTGCTTGTCGTATTGAAAATGGAAAACATAGATTCTTCGATATGCTCAGAATGACAGCCCAAAATGGCTTTTCAGCATCCTGCCAACCGGATTATTGTACCTTGCTGAGCAGGTGTCCGAGCTTGTCCTTCTTCACTTTAAGATAAGCGTGGTTGGTTTTACGGGGAGTGGTCTCCAGCGGGATGCGCTTCACAATATGCAGCCCATAGCGCTCGATGCCGCTAATCTTTTGCGGGTTGTTGGTGAGCAGATGAATCCTCCGCACACCAAGGTCCGCGAGAATCTGCGCGCCCACGGAGTAATCCCGCATGTCCGCAGGCAAGCCGAGCTTCTCGTTCGCCTGCACAGTGTCAAGCCCCTTATCCTGGAGCGCATAGGCGCGGATTTTATTGGTCAGCCCAATGCCGCGGCCTTCCTGGCTGAGGTAGAGAATCACGCCGTCGCCGTTTTCCGCCACCTTGCGCATGGCCGATAGCAGTTGTTCACGGCAGTCACAGCGGATGGAGTGCAGCGTATCTCCCGTCAGGCACTGGGAGTGAACCCGAACCAGCGCCGGACGTCTGGGCGAGATGCGCCCCATCACGAGGGCCAGGTGCTCACGGTTTTGGGACGGGCAGCTATACACGTGGGCGGTGAAGTTCCCGAATTCGGTAGGCAATTGGGCGCTGGCTACGCGATCCACCAGCTTTTCCGTGTTCTTCCGGTAATCGATCAATTGCTCGATGGTGATGATTTTCAGCTTAAAACGCCGGGACATTTCATTCAGCGTCTTGGTGTGAGCCGCTTTCCCATCCTTGTCCAAAACCTCGCACATAACCCCGACGGGTGAGAAGCCGGCGAGCCGGGCAAGGTCAACAGCCGCCTCCGTGTGGCCGGCGCGGTCAAGCACGCCTCCGGCGCGGGCGCGGACAGGAAACACATGGCCGGGCCGCGCCAGGTCATACGACGCCGCGCGCGGGTTTCCCAGCACGCGGAGCGTAGCCGCGCGGTCACCGGCAGAAATGCCGGTCGTCACTCCCTTGCGCGCATCAACTGAAACCGTAAAGTTGCAGCCAAACGGCTGCGTGTTTTCCTCTTCCGGCACCATCGAGCTCAGGCCGAGCTTCAACGCGCGCGCGCGGCTGAGCGCCGCGCAAATCAGACCGCCCCCGTGGCGGATCATAAAGTTGATGTCGCCGGGAGTCGCCTTCTGTGCGGCCATCACCAAGTCCGCCTCGTTTTCACGATCCGAGCTATCGCACACCATCACCATGCGCCCTTGGCGGATGTCCTTCAGAGCGTCCTCAACTTCCGCCGTCCGGAACATATCTACTCCACCAGCCTCTCCAGCGTAGCGAGCATCGCCAGCGCGGCCTGTGCGGCCTCGTATCCTTTGTTCAACCGGTTGTTGCCCGCGCGCGCGAGAGCGTCGCGGCGGTTCCGGGTGGTGAGAACCTCGAAAATCACCGGCACGTTGTGCTTGAGAGAAACCGCCATCACGCCCCGCGCGCACTCGTTCGCCACCAATTCAAAGTGCAGCGTCTCGCCGCGAATCACCGCGCCGAGTGCAATCAGCGCGTCATATCGCTTCCGCGCCGCAAGCCGTTGCGCAACCAGCGGAATCTCAAAGCATCCCGGAACGGCGAAGCACTCGATGTGATCAGCCCGAACCCCCGCCTCCCGCAGTCCCTGAACGCATTTCTCTTCGAGGCTGCGCGTGATCGCGGGGTTATACTTCGCTCGAATGATGGCGATCCTGGCCCGCCGCACGCGCTTGGCGCTGACCGGCGGCGCATTGAGCTTCGGGTGCGGCGATTTGCGTTTCATCGGGCTAACAGCTTTTCCGTATACTTGGCGAGGATATCCACTTCGATATTCACGCGGCTGCCGCGGCCTTTGCTGCCGAGCGTGGTGTGGCTGAGCGTGTGCTCGAGCAACGAAACCGTAAACCGGCCTGGGTGCGAGTCCACCACCGTCAAGCTAATGCCATCCACGGCGACGGATCCTTTTTCCACGATATAGCGCGAGAAGCGCCGTGGCAGCGCAAACTCATAAAGCCGGGCTGTCCCATCGCTCTCAATCCGTGCAATCCGGGCCGTCGTGTCCACATGCCCTTGAACGAGATGCCCGCCGATGAGGCTTTTCAGGGTGAGGCTGCGCTCAAGATTCACCGCGCCTCCCTCGCTGAGCTCCTGCAAGGCGCTCCGGCGAAGGGTTTCAGGCATATAGATGACCTGAAACGCTCCACGGTTCTGCGTCTGAACCGTGGAGCAGACGCCCTCGACGCACACGCTTTCTCCGAGCCGCAGCCGCCAGCCTCGCGGCTTGCGAATCCAGACACTCCGCTGTGCGCGCGCGCCTTCGATTTTCAGAATGGAGCTCGTCGTTTCAACAATGCCGCTGAACACGGTGCGAAGGTGTAATCTCCTGGGCGCGCATTTACTTGGAGGCGTGAAATTCCATACGTTCTTAGTTTAACATAGGGAGCAGCGACGGCGCGTCACAGCACGACCCTCCAGCGCCTCCTGAAACTACCAAGGCCCCCATCGTCTTGAAAAATGCCGCCGGACGTGTTTCAGTGTAGTCAGAGTATGTTTCGAGTTGGTCATGTCGCTTTGCGACGTTGCAAAGCATGAAAAAGGGATGGGGAAGGGCATGGCTTCAGCCATGCCACCGGACGGCGGCTACTTACAGTTTCCGGCTGCGGGGATGGGCGCGACGCCCATC
>JBOGJX010000096.1:0-14472 GCA_050745285.1 Terriglobia bacterium | reverse complement strand
CTTTTAAAACTCTGCGGTTTTCCATCGGGCAGGGCAAAACCCGCAGAGTTTTAAAAGCAAAACTCTGCGCTACATTTTGTATTAATCATTTCGAGTGCCAAGACAAGAATATCACGCGGCGCGCTTGAGGTTGATACAGACAAGACGGATGAGGCGATTTTTTTGGGGGCGCTACTGGCGGCCACACAAGCAGTGCTTGCCGCCGGCCGCCGCTACAAATAGAAAAGAGAAAAACCGCAGAGTTTTAAAAGCAAAACTCTGCGCTACATCCCGTTCTAATTATTCCGAGCGCCCGGACAAGAATATCACGCAGCGCCCCCGCGTCAGAATTCATCCGCCGGTTAATGCTTGGCCGGGGTGGCCGGCGCTGCTTGAGACGCGGCGGCTTGGCTTACGGGATAAGTGGAGTTATAGAGCTGCACGATTTCTGGCGTGATGACCACTTCCTTGGCCGCGTAATACACCGGTACCTGCTGGGTGCCGATGACCAACGCGAAATGGTGTTGCTCGGAGTATTGGCCGATCAGCTTCACCATTTTCTGGCCAATCGTGCGCACCATTTCCTGCGTATCGGCTTGATAGTCCGCCGTTGCGTCGGCCTGCGCGTCTTTGAAGTGCCGCTGCTTCTGGTCAAGCTGGCGCGAAAGCTGGTATTTCTCTTCGTCGCTCAGCATGCTGCTCTGGTTCTGCAAGCGGTCCTGCAGCGCGCTGATTTCCTTGTCCTCCTGCTGGAGCGCCTGCCGCCGCGGCTCGTACTTCTTCTGCAATTGCGTAAGGTCCGCCTTGCCTTCCTGGGTTGAGGCGATCGCGTCCTGGATGTTAATGACGCCGATTTTCTCCGGCTCGCTGCTCTGTCCCTGCGCAAGCACCATCATCGGCGCCGCCAGAATGCAGGCGACCACCGCTAATTTGTTGATCGTGTTTCTCATACGTACTCCTCCATCAAGAATTACGAAACCGCATTTGTAGCGGCGGCGTCTCGCCGCCGGTCTTTCTTAACCTTCCGGCGGCGGGGACGCTGCCGCTACAGCCATGTCTAAAACGTCCGCGCCACGGTAAAGCCCGCGAGCCCATGCGGCTCAGAAAACACCTGACGCTCGAAAAAGGGCAGCACCGAGTCGTAGGTGGCGATGTTCGGGAATAGTGACACCGGTGGCAGCAGACCCTGTGGCGGCGTGGCATAGGTGTTCTTCAGACGCAGCCAGTTATAGCCGTAATAGAGTTCGATCGGGGCGTGCACCACCGGCAGCGTCACGTAGAGCGCGATACCCGTGGAGCTGCGAAGGTGGAAGTTCAGGCTGGGAATCGGCTGCAAATGGCCCTGGGGAAGTGCCTTTGCGGCAAAAGGAAATTCCGCCGCCAGGCTCGAAAGCGCCTGAGGCTGCAGCTTGAGCTGGCTTGGGCGCAGGATGAACGCATCACCGGCGTCAATGAAGTAGGCCAGCGTCACATTATCTTTGAAGATGGGAATGCGGTATTCGAAGCTGCCCAGGAGCATGGTATCGCCGCCAGGGACTTCGATCGTGTTATAGGGGAAGCTGGTGAAGGACCCGCAGGTACCCACCAGCCGCTGGCCGGCGGCGCCGGTGGCCCAGATTGGATTGCCAGCCGCGTCGCGGTTGCAAACCTGGCCGACGGTCGGGAAGAAGATCACTGGGCTGATGCTGTACGTGTTGAAACCGCGAATGTCGTATTGGCCGCCCATGTAAAAGCGCTGGAACGGCGGTGGCACTTTCCCGGCATAGCCGGAAATAGTGGAGGCCTCAAAATGAAACGCCAGTGTATGGCTAGGGTGGATTGGGGCGGGGTGGTAGTATTTTATGTCGAAGCTGGGCGTAATCGTGTCCACGTTGCCGCCCAGAATGCTCCCGGAGAAACCAAGCGTAGCGGAGATGGATTTGCCCCGGTGGGCGTTGACGGGGTTGTCGACGTTGTTGTAATAGTAGGCCGGCTGGATCATGCTCTGCGTGATGCCGCGCAACTGGTTGGGGCCGGCGAATTGACCGTAGGCCAGGGCTTCAAACAAACTCTGGGAGGCGGAGCTGAACGTTTGGATGCTGCTCACGCTATAGGTATAAGTAATACCCACGCGGGCGAATGTATGCCTCAGGGGATATTGCGTAAACACGGTGAACCCTTTCGAGTTCTGCTGATAGTTCTGGAAATACGTCTGGCCGAGCAGCGTGTTATTCAGGTTCTTCAGGTTCACCCCGTAGAGCGCGCCGTATTGCTGCAACTGGTCAAAATGATAGTTATTCAGAAACAGGGTGACGCCGCTCGTCATGGGGCGGTTAAACAGGTAAGGCACGGTAAACCCGACCGACGCCGCGGTAACAAACGTGCCGAATTGGCCGCTGACGCTGAACGTATCGCCCAGGCCCAGGAAGTTCTGCGTGGCGTAGTTGGCCCCGAAAAAGTTACCCGCGAAGCCGCTGATGCCGCCCGAAAATCCGATGGAGTTGCGCCCCTTTTCCTTGAGCTTCACGTCCAAATCTACCGTGTGGTCCTGGTTGTTCTGGACCACCGTATAGTCTTCCTTCTTCACCGGGTTGAAATAGCCGAGCTGATTGATCCGGTAAACGCTCAGGTCCCACAACGCCGTATCAAACACGCTGCCTTCCGCCAGGAGCAACTGCCGCCGGATCACCTTGTCCCGCGTTTTGGTGTTGCCGCTGAAGTTGATGCGGTGGACGGCGTACTGATGCTCTTCGTCGAAATCGAGCGCCAGATTGATGACGTGCTTCTTGCGATCCGGCTGGATGTCCGGGTTGGCGGTAAAATTGATATAGCCGTACTCGCCGTAGAGCTTGGTGTAATTCTTGAGCGCATTGCGGACTTTGGTAAGATTGAAAATATCCCCCGTTTTCATGCCCAACACCGTCTGCAACGGCGCCTGTTTAAAGAGCTTGTTGCCGCGTATCACGAACTTGCCCAGCCGGTACTGCGCGCCCTCCTCGATGGGAATGGTAATATCCACGCGCTTGCCGCGCCCGTGGCCTAAAAAGATGAAAGGCAGTAGCGGATGCGTATTGACGGTCTTGGTGACCGGCTCGGACGGCAAGGCATAGAAGTAGCCGCGCTCCTGGTAGAGCTCGCGGATTTTCTCGAGGTCCGCGTCCACTTTGTCCTTGTTATAAGTGCGGTGCAGAATCCAGAACCAGGGCGGCAGCCCAATAGGTTTCGAGTACTTCATCGCCTGGATCAGCCGGGTGGAAGATATGGCTGTGTTTCCCTTAAACCTGATCTTGCCCACTTTCACCTTGGGGCCTTCTACCACGATGAAGGTGAGCGCGACGGAGTCCGGCGGAATGTCCCGCGTGCGCGCGTGCACGGTGGCAAACTGGCGTCCGTTTTCAGAAAGCATCTCCTCGAGCACCACCTCGGCCCGCCGCACAATGACAGGGTCGAACTGCGACATGATGGAAAGGCCCACTTTCTCATGCCGGAATCGGTCCATCACGTCTGAAACGCTTACCGAGCTCATCCCCTTATAATCAATCGACCGGACGAGCTTCTTTTCCCGGACAAAAAATGTGATGATCTTCCCGGTCTTGCCGTCTGAGGCTACGGCGCGGATGTCGTCAAAATAGCCCGTGTTCCAGAGCGCCATAAAATCGCGCTCGATCTCGTTCGCGCTGTAGGCTTGGCCGGGCCTGGAGAAAATCCGCGCGCGAAGGGTGGAATCCGGAATGCGGCGGTTGCCGCGGAAGACGATGGACTCGATCAGAGTCTGCGCTTTTTTCTGGGCGGGCACGGTCGGCTTGGGTGTGGTCTTTTCCATGCCCGGCGCCTGAAGTTGAATTTTGCCTGGGGACGGCGCAGTTTGAGGCTTGGAGCTTTGACCCTGCGAAGGTTCAGTACCGGGGATCTGAAGTTGAATCCCCGGAGTGGACGCCGGAGGCTTCTGCGTGGTCTGCTGCGCCCCAGAGGAAGGCGATGATGGTTTTGTGGGCGCGGGCTTCTCCTGCGCGCGCAGCCCCGGCGCCGTCAACAGACACGCCGCCCCAAACATGAATATCCAAACCCTCCAGCGGAGCTGTTTTCTGAATGACGGAATTAAAAAGCGCAGTGCTCCCCCTTAAACCCTGTTGTGAAATTAAAAACTTCGCCGGGACAACCGTGCCGTGCCCGGACGGAATTTTCTATCTTATAGGAAGATCGCCATCTTTGGGAATAATCAGGTAGTCTCCAGTGTCAGCAGGACGTGCACAGATGGATCAGCCTCCGCAGAAATGGCCCTAGTGGGATGCCGCAAAACCGCGCCGCGTTGTCATTGCCGTGGTTGGCGCATTTGCCGTTCGAGTTCAGGAGATGCCACGGCACGATTTACGCGCCGGGGGTTTGTCTTTTGCCAAACTTGAAGCCCACGTGGGTGGCGCATAATACATCGCGCTTCTGCGGTGTGTGCGATGACTCAAGCTTCGCCGATTCGCATCCATGGCTACCCACGCCATGGGTGCGCCACCCGCGACAATCCAAAATCGAAAGGCCCACGGCACAAACGTCGTGCCGGGCTACCCCCACAATTGAACATAATTCCCCGGCGACCTACTGATGGGAAAGGGGCATTGCCGTCACCAGGCTGTCGTTCACCGGCCGGTAGTAGAGTCCCTCGCTACCCACAATGACTTCGAGAACGGCAGGCGTCTGAATCCCGCCCTGGATGAGGGCCTCCGAAAGCGGATCTTCCAAATGCTTTTGCAAGGCCCGCCGGAGCGGCCGGGCGCCGTAGGAGCGGTCGGCGCAGGTCTTTTCCAGAATCCAGCGCGCGGCTTCCTGCGAAAGGCTGATGGAAATATTTTTCTGCGCAAGGTTAACGTTAAGGTTCGAGGCCAGCAGATCGATGATCTGCAGCAAGTCTTCATCGCTGAGCGCGTTGAAGATGATCACCTCATCGAGGCGGTTCAGAAATTCGGGGTTGAACAGGCGCTTGACCTCAGACATCACCATCGCCTCGACCTTCTTGTCGCTTAGCTCCACGTTGGCCGATTGGAAACCGAGGTGGTTGCGTCGCTCGAGGTAGCGCGCTCCAATGTTCGAGGTCATGATAATGATGGTGTTCTTGAAATCAACCGTATTTCCCAGGCCGTCTGATAACTGCCCGTCTTCAAACACCTGTAAGAGAATATTGAATACGTCCGGATGGGCCTTCTCGATCTCATCCAGAAGGATCACCGAGTAAGGCGCCCGGCGGACCCGCTCGGTCAACTGCCCGCCCTCCTCATAGCCCACGTATCCGGGAGGCGAGCCGATCAGCTTGGAGACGGAGTGTTTCTCCATAAATTCCGACATGTCAAAACGGATGAGCGAACGATCCGACGCGAAGAGAAACGAGGCCAGAGATCGCGCCACCTCGGTCTTCCCCACGCCGGTCGGCCCGAGGAAGAGGAATGATCCCACCGGACGGCCCGGAGCCTTAAGCCCGGCGCGCGAGCGCCGGATGGCGCGCGCGAGCGCTGAAATCGCCCGGTCCTGGCTGACCACGCGCTTGTGCAACTCCTCCTCAATGCGCAGGAGCTTGGCAATCTCCTCTTCTTTGATCGAGGCGACAGGAACGCCGGTCCATCGCGCCACAACTTCTTCAATGTCCGATTCGGTCACTTCGCCGGTGGCCGTCTCGTCAATGTTATATTTCTCGCGCAGCACGCGCAAATTTTCGCGCTCCTTGCGCTCCTCGTCGGAATAAAAGCGCGCCTTCTCAAACTCGTGGTTGGTGATGGCCGCTTCCATGCGATGCACCACGAACTTGATGCGCTTCTGCGCGTCAATCATCTCTTCAGGCAGGGAACTCTGATGCAATTTCACCCGCGCCCCGGCCTCGTCGATCAGGTCTACGGCTTTGTCCGGCAGGAAACGGTCCGGGATATAACGGCTGGAGTTATAAACGGAGGAGCGGATGGCGGAATCAGTGTAAGTGACGGCGTGAAACTTCTCGTAGCGCTCTTTGATGCCAAACAGCACCTTGATGGCATCGCCTTCGGAAGGCGGGGGAACCTTAACCGACTGGAAACGCCGCTCAAGGGAGCGATCCCGCTCGATCGACTTCCTGTATTCTGCCGGCGTGGTGGCGCCAATGCACTGAATCTCGCCGCGCGAGAGCGCGGGCTTGAGAATATTAGCGGCATCGAGTGAGCCTTCGGCCGACCCTGCGCCCACAAGCGTATGAAGCTCATCGATAAAAATGATGGCGTTTTGCGCCTCCATCAACTCCTTCATGATCGTCTTCAGGCGCTCCTCAAACTGCCCGCGATACTTAGTGCCCGCCACGATCAACGAAAGGTCCAGGGCCAGGATGCGCTTGTCGGCCAGAAACGACGGGACGTTGCCGTCGGCGACGCGCTGAGACAGACCCTCCACGATGGCGGTCTTGCCCACCCCCGGCTCCCCGATCAGCACCGGGTTATTCTTCGTGCGCCGGCAAAGGATTTCCACCACCCGCTCAAGCTCGTTATCCCGGCCGACCAGAGGGTCCAACTGGCCCTCCAGGGCTGCCTGAGTGAGGTCTCGGCTGAATTCCGAGAGTAAAGACGTTTCCTTGGGTCGATTGGTGGACATTTTTTCACTCTGGGACCTGCTCAGTTCATCGCGCAGGGAGGTAAGACGCAGCCCGCGCTCGTGAAGAATTTCCGCTGCGAATGATTTCTCTTCGCGCAGCAGACCCATGAGGAGATGTTCCGTGCCAATGTGTTTATGCGAGAGCCGCTCGGCTTCCTCAGCGGCGAAGGTCAGCACGCGTTTGCACTCCTGGCTCAAAGGCAGATCGACGGAAGTTGAGACCTTCTCGCGGATCGCGGTTCTGCCTTCAATCTGTTTACGGATGGATTCGATGGAAGCGTGGGAACGCAGGAAGCGATTGGTGAGGGCTTTGTCTTCGCGCAGGAGGCCCAACAGGAGGTGTTCCGTCTCGATATAACTGCTACCGAACTGGCTCGCTTCATAGCGAGCGAAGAAGATGACGCGACGGGCCTTCTCCGTATATTTCTCGAACATTGCCCCACACCTCTCGGAAGCCTGCGCAAGTCATTGAGGGCCGTTGAGAACTTATCTGGCCCCCCCTCCGGGCAGTCAGTGGACCCCGGGAACCGTTGTCTCTGCTAACTTACCGTTGGCGATGCGAAGCGTGCGGCCGGCCCGCTGAGCCAACTCCATGTTATGCGTTGCAAGCACGGACGTCAGGCCATGATCCCTGTGCAGCCTTTCAAGTAAAGTGGCGACGCGTTCGGCCGAACAGGCATCAAGATTCCCGGTGGGCTCATCGGCCAGAAGCAGCGCGGGCCGGTTGATCAGCGCGCGCGCCAGCGCGATGCGCTGCTGTTCCCCGCCCGAGAGCTCGCCCACCCGTCGCAACGCCGCATGATCCAACGCAACTTCGGCCAACAATTCCATCGCCCGGCTTCGCATCTGCGAGATGCGCTCGCCGCCAATCAGTCCCGGCATCATCACGTTTTCCAGGGCGCTGAATTCCGGCAGCAGGTAGTGCATTTGCCATACATAACCGGCCTTCTGGTTGCGATAAATTGCGCGCTCGCGAGCGCTGAAACCGCTAATCTTCTCTCCGACAAAGTATACCTCACCGTGAGTTGGAGTGTCCAGCGCGGCCAGCAGATGCAGCAGCGTTGTCTTGCCCGCGCCGGACTCGCCTACCAGCGCGACGAACTCGTGTTCACGAACCTCGAGGTTCAAATCTTCAAACACTACGACGTCGTCTTCGCCGGAGCGGTAAACCTTGGCTAGATTTTCAGCGCGCAGAAAAGATTGGATCATCGGATCATTGGTTCATTGTGTTATCAAAATAGTGCCGTGCGGCCTCCAAAAAATTTGCCCCTAACAATCGGTCATGTCGCTTGGCAACGTCCGCAAAGCATGAAAATAAGGCCGGAAGGGCATGGCTTCAGCCATGCCGTAAGCGCCGCCCCCTCACCCCCATCCCCTCTCCCTTTGGGCCAGAAGAAAAAGACGGGACCATGAAGTGGTGGGTGAGGGTGTTTCCGGCACGGCCGCTTTTCTTGGAAACGCTGGCCGTACCCTTCCATCCTCCTACTCGAATTTTCGGAGCAGACACCAAACACAGGGCCTACCGGCAATGATTCAATGAATAAATGGCTCAATGAACCAATAATGTCTTGCTTATTCGTATCTCAGAATTTCCACCGGCTCGAGCTTTGACGCCGAGAGCGACGGATAAATCGTAGCCAGGAAGCTCACCCCGATTGCTAGCCCGGCGATCCAGACTCCATCCCAGGGCCGCGAGTGAAACGGGACGTAGGAGAGCGCGTAGACGTCCGCCGGGATATGGAAAATCTGATAGCGGTTGGCGAGCCACGAGCCCAAGTAGCCGGCGAGGAGTCCCAAGAACGTGCCGAGCGCGCCAATCATCACCCCATGCAGCGTGAAGATGCCCCACACCTGCCGCCGCCGCGCTCCCATGGAAATCATCACGGCGATCTCCCGGTTCTTATCCATCACCATCATGGCCAGCGTGATGAAGATATTCAGCGCTGCCACGAGCACAATCAACCCGATGGTGAGGAACGTGACAAGCCGCTCGAGGTGCAGAGCGGTGAAGAGCGAATGATTCTGCTCAATCCATGTCGTTGTGTCAAAGCCCTTGCCGGCGGCGCGCTGGATTTCCGCCGCCACCTCGGGGGCGCGGTTTACATCATCAATCTTGAACTCGATCACTGAGACCACATTGGAAAGGTCAAACAGGCGCTGCGCCGCCGCAAGGTTGGTGAAGGCCCATGTGGCGTCAAAATCATAAAACCCAGAATTGAAGACGCCCACCACATGGAAGTGCCGGTACTTGGGTACGATCTCAAGCGGCGTGAGGTAGCCCTGCGGGCTGGTGATCAGAACCGTGTCACCCACCTTGACCCCCAGGTCCTTCGCCAGCTCCGTGCCAATAATGATCGGGTCCGCGTCCGGAAAGGTTTCCGAAAGGCCCTTCAACGACCCGCTTGTGAGCCGGCGCAGAAGGTCTCCCACGCGCGCCTCCTGCGCGGGCTCGACACCTTTCAAGACGATTCCGTCCGCCTTCTGACGGCTCGAAACCAGAACTTCCTCATAGAGCGCCGGGGCCGCAGCCTCGACGTGCGGAAGCCGTGAAAGCCGCGCCGTGAGCTGGTTGTAATTCACGATGCCGTCATTGTGGGTTCGCAGCAGGTTGACGTTCGCCGTCGCGCCCAGCAGTCGCTGCTCGAGATCCTGGCGAAAGCCGTTATTGATGGCCAAGGCCACCACTAACGCGCACACGCCCGCCATGACGCCAATAATAGAAATCAGGGTGATGACGGAAATCACGGAATGGCGCCGCTTCGCCTTCAGATACCGGAGAGCCACAAAAAATGCAAAGCGCATAGGTCCTTTCTCATTATCAATGACTGGGAGATTCCCTCCAAGCCGAATCGCACATTGTCACCAAGACATTGTGAGAATTGCTTGAATGGACCGGCCCTCGCGTGTAACATCGTTTGGGCTTTCGCCTTGCTTGGTATTTTGCTTTCTGGCAGCGGGGCTTGGGAGGAAAGGTCATTCCCGCGAAAGCGGGAATCTATTGGCGGTGAATGGATTCCCGCTTTTGCGGGAATGACCTTCAATGACTGTGATCCGACAGGCCCGGAAGGGCGAAGGCGGTGGACGCATTCCCCGCCTGCGCGAAAATGACGACGCTCGTCGCAGCCCCGACGCTTTTTGCTAGCACGATACCGACCGCGATACCGCCAAGGAAGGGCTTTATGAAATCAAATTTCCGCCTGCCGCTTATCCACTTCCTGCTGCTGGCGGCGTTGCTTGGCGCCGCGATTCCCGCGCGGGCACAGAAGCCATCGCCTCGAAAGGGCCAAAAGGTGCTCGTGATCAGCGACCTCGAAGGCTTGGACGGGATTGTTGACTTCAATTTGCAGTGCGTCCCATTCAAAGGCCCGCTTTATCCGGAGTCGCGCAAGGTGCTTGCGGCCGAGGTGAACGCGGCAATCGAAGGCCTTTTCAATGGCGGCGCAACGTCAATCGTGGTCTATGACAACCACTACGGCGGGCACAACTTGTCAGTGCTGGACATCCACGAAAAGATCCCGGGTGCGGTCCGACTGCTCTCGGGCGGCCCGGTCTCGCCCACCCTGGGTCTCGATTCCTCATACAGCGCGATCGTTTTTATCGGGCTGCACTCGATGGCGGGCACGAAGGACGGAGTCTTACCCCACTCGTTTACGTGGGACATTCAGAATATCTGGGTGAATGGCAAAAAGGTGGGAGAAATCGGAGCGCGCGTAATGCTCGCCGGCGAGCTCGGCATTCCTGCAATCATGGTCTCGGGAGACGCAGCGGCTTGCGATGAGTTTCGGGAACTGGTTCCCAATGGCGAGTGCGCAACGGTGAAGTGGGGTGCGAGCCATACTGGGGGCTACTCGCTTCCGATCTCCGACGCCGTCAAGACAATCAAAGGCACAGCCTACGTCGCCATGCAGCACCTTTCGTCGTTCAAGCCATACGCGGTCAGCGGACCTGCCGAGGTCAAAGCTCAGTATGTATCGCCGGCCGTTACACCGGCTTTCAAACCGGGGCTAGGAATTGAGCGCATAGACTCCGAAACGTGGGATTTCAAGGGGAAAGATTTCATTAGCGCGTGGCTGAAGTTCAGGTCGTTCTGAGCCAGTTCGTGAGGACCCTGCGCAAAGGCGCGTATGTAGGGGTGCTGCTTGCGGCGGCCGGCGGCGGTGGAGGTAGCATTCACGTACGCTTGTAAGCATTAATGGAATCGTGGCGGGAGATTCCGGCCTGTGAGCAAATAGTGCGTAGTGTGAATCCCTTAAGCCGGGAATGATTCGGCAATGTAAGTGGCGTTCTGGTCCTGTCTGCGTTCTCGCGGACCATGGAGATATGCTCGCGCTCACGTGTGATTCGGAAACCGAAGCTCTCCAGGGTGCGGATGACTCTTTGCTTGGGAGCATCGACAGGAAACTTACTCATCAGCTTTCGACACCGGCCTCGGCGACAAAGACCTCAAGGATGGGAGTCTCAGCCTCGAAGACCTCTGGCCCGAAACTCTCAACGTGGAATTTGATTGCCGACTTAACATCCGCCAAGGCCTCGTCGTAAGTATCCCCCTCACCTCCTACGACGCCTTTCAATCCCAGCGGATAGGCCACGTAGCCGTCGGGATGCTTTTCAACAATAATCTTAATGTTCGACACGGTCACAATCCTCATCGTTTGCCGGTCAATCTCATTGATGCTCATTTTATTACAATTGTCCTGTGACATCCATTGAAACAGCATTCCCAATACCCTGCTACTTTGCATCCCGCCAGTTTGCGCCCATGCCTATTTCGATTCGCAGCGGCACACGCAGCGGGTAGACGCCCTCCATCTCTTCGCGGATGAGGGTCCACGCCGATTGCGTTTCCGGCTCGGGGGATTCGAGGACCAATTCGTCGTGGACGGTAAGGATGATGCGAGTTTGCATTCCTTCCGTTTTCAACCGGGCGTCGAGTTTCACCATAGCCAGCTTCATCAGGTCCGCAGCAGTGCCTTGCAAGGGCGTATTCATGGCCTCGCGCTCGGCGCGATTGCGCGCGGGCACGTCCCGGCTGTGGATTTCCGGGATGGGCCGCAAGCGCCCGAAGCGCGTTCGCACTTCGCCGGTTTGCCGTGCCGTCTCCACGCACCCGCGCAGGTACTCATCCACCTTCTGGTACCGGCGGAAATATTCGTCGATATAGTGTTGCGCCTCCGCCTTGCTGGCTCCGGTGCGCTGGGCAAGGCCAAAGGCGCTGAGGCCATAGATTACGCCGTAGTTGATTGCCTTGGCCATCCGCCGGTGCTCGCGGGTTTGAAGCGCGGGAAGAATTCCAAAGAGCTCCTGCGCGGTCCGTGAATGGATGTCCTCATCGCGCGAGAAGGCTTCAATCAAGAGCGGATCCTGAGACATGTGGGCGAGCACGCGCAGCTCGATCTGCGAGTAGTCCGCCGCGATCAGCATCCAGCCCGGCTCCGCCACGAATGCGGAGCGTATCAGCGCGCCAAACTCATCGCTCACCGGAATATTCTGCAAGTTTGGGTTGGATGAGGAAAGCCGCCCGGTGCGCGAGCCCGCCGCGTTGAAGCTGGTATGCACGCGTTGAGAATCGGGATGAATGAAGCGGGGCAGCGCGTCCACGTATGTGGATTTCAGCTTGGCCCGCGTGCGGTAGTCGAGAATACGGCGCGGCAGCTCGTGTTGCGCGGCGAGCGCTTCGAGGACGGAAGCCTCCGTCGAGTATTGCCCGCTCTTGCGCAGCCTCTTGCCGCCAGGCAGCTTGAGCTTTTCGAAGAGAATTTCGCCGAGCTGCCGGGGCGAATCCACGTCGAACGCCTCACCGGCAAGATCGAAAATTGACTGCGTAAGCTCCGCCAGCCGCTTCTCAAACTCGTGCGACATTTGCTCAAGAATTCGCGGGTCAATCCGGATCCCGGCCGTTTCGAGATCCGCAAGCGCTGGAGCCAGCGGCAACTCAATCTGTTTGTAGAGCGGATCGAGGCCTTTCGAGAGCATCTCGGGCGCGAGTAGTTGCGCTAAATCGCGGGTTGCGGCGGCGGCGCGCGCGGGCGAATCGGGAAGCCTCATTCCCTTCCGCCGCAATAGCGCGTCGGAGATCGAGTGCGACGAGGCCAAAGGATCAAGAAGGTAGGAGTAGAGTAACGTGTCGTCGGTGATTCCGGCGATCTTGATGTGTTCCTTCCTTAGGAGCAAGTCAATGAGCTTGGCGTTGTGGACGGCTTTCTTGCGTCCCTGATCTTCGAGCGCCGGCTTGAGCGTTGCAAGGAGCGCAGAGCGCGGCGCGCCTGCGCCGAGGGGAACGAAAGCCAGCCGCGAGTGATCCGCAAGGCCGAGCGCCAGGAGTCGCGCAGAGAAGCCCTCTTCGCCTTCGAACGCCGGGGCCAGAGCCAGAGACGCAGAGGCTGGGGCCTCTTGAAGCCACCGCGCAATCGACTCGGGTGTGGAGAGCTCCGGCGCGGGCGGCGCTTCCGCCGAAACAACGGGCTGCTTTTCATCCATGAATTCTCGCAGCAACGATGTGAAGCCGAGCTCGCAGCACATTGAAACGATGCCCTCAAGGTTCTGCTCCCCCAGCTTGAGATTGGGTACTCGCGCTTCGATCTCTACGTCAGTGCGAATGGTGGCGAGTTGTTTGCTTAGCAACGCTTCGTTGCGAAAGTCGCGCAGCGCCTCGCGGTAACTTTGCTTCTTGGCGTCCTGCCAACGGTCGAGCGCGGCTTCGAGCGTCTCGAATTGATTGAGCAGCTCGGTAGCTCCTTTGGGACCGATGTAGCTGCGCTTCTTCGCGCCCGGCTCGAGCGCAGGTTCCTGCCCCGGCAGAGGACGGGCGCCGGGAATATTGTCACTGGGATCGCCCGTCAGCGCCAGCCAGTCCACTACCTTGGACGGCTCAACGCCGATGGCTTCCTTCACCCGGGCCGCGTCAAAGAGACTTTCATCCTTCTTGTCCGGACCATTCTTCGAGTCCTTTGCCTGTTTCGCGCCGCCCGTGCGCGAAGGCTTCAGCACCCATACGTTTTCCCGGACCAGTTGGAAGAGGTCTTCGTCCCCGGAAACAATATAGACGTCGAGCCCGGATTCCGACCCTTCGCGGGCGAGCGTCCCGATGATATCGTCCGCCTCGAATCCTTCTTTTTCGACAAGCGTGATGCCCATCTCTTGGCAGAAGCGCCGGACATAAGGCAACTGCACCGCGAGGTCCTCCGGGAAAGGAGGGCGGTTGGCTTTATAGGATTCGAGCAATTGGTCGCGGAAGGTCGGCGCCGCCAGATCAAAGGCCGCGGCAATGAAATCGGGTTGATGCTCCCGCAACAGCTTCCGCAGCGTGCGCACGAAGATGAAGATGGCCTGCACGGGCATCCCCTGCGGAGAGACCAGCGACATCTGCATGGGCGCAAAAAAGGCGCGGAAAACCAGTGACATGGTGTCAATCAGGAACAGTTTTTTCGGGGCTTCGGTCTCGGGCAATCGCCACCTCCGGAAGAGTCACACTCCATGGTACGTGAAACGCCGGAGTTGGGAAACCATTGTGAGGGCGTTCCCCGACTTTGGGGGGACCCCCGATGGGAACGGGGGTAGCGATACAGCTTGGCATGAGTAGCGGCGTGTTTATCTCGCCAAATGGCAGCGTAAAGCCGCCTCTACAGCAAACTGTATTACTACCGGAACGGGCCAGCCTTGACTTACGCATAGCTCGTGTGTATGGTTTGGACAATGCCCCGACCTGGTTTCTGAGTGCGGGCGCTGCCACTTCGCAATTACGGCACAGAGATATTGAGCGGGGCACGTTTGCGTGCAACGGTCATCAGAATGCGTTGGCAGTCGGTCATGTCGCTTTGCGGCACTCGCAAAGCGTGAAAAGGGATCCGGAAGGGCACGGCTTCAGTCGTGCGGTAAGCGCAGCCCCTCACCCGGCCTTCGGCCACCCTCTCCCGAAGG
>JBOGJX010000095.1:0-12682 GCA_050745285.1 Terriglobia bacterium | reverse complement strand
CTTTTAAAACTCTGCGGTTTTTTCCCCATTAATCAGAGCAAAAGACCGTAGAGTTTTAAAAGCAAAACTCTGCGCTATAGCCCCCCTCCCGAGTTCGTTATGCCTCCGAGACCCAACAACAAGCTGCTGATTGTTTACACCATTGGCCACTCCACGCGGGACTTGCCGGACTTCCTGGATCTGCTGGGGGAGCATGGCGTGAAGCAATTGGTGGACATCCGGACCATTCCACGCTCGCGGCATAATCCGCAGTACAATCTCGAAAGCATGGCTCAGGATCTCCCTGCCGCCGGTTTCCGCTACAAGCATCTCGCGGCGCTCGGGGGTCTGCGCCATGCTCGCCGCGATTCGCTCAATACAGGCTGGCGCAACGCCTCCTTCCGGGGCTTCGCGGATTACATGCAGCAGCCCGAGTTTGAAAAGGGGTTGGGGCGCTTGATCAAGCTGGCCGAGGCGCGACCAAGCGCCATCATGTGCGCGGAGGCTGTTCCTTGGCGCTGCCATCGCTCACTGGTGTCGGACGCGCTGTTGGTGCGCGGCGTGCGCGTCGAGCACATCATCAACGGAGCGCGCACGCAAAAGCATTCGCTCACTCCTTTCGCTCGCGTCGAGGGTTTGTGCATTACATATCCCGAACCCACAGACGGCACGCACGAGAAGGCATTTCCCCATTGACCGGAGCAAACAATGCAGAGTTTTAAAAGCAAAACTCTGCATTGTAAGGTCGTAAATTCTTTTTTTTAGCAAACTTTTCGGGCCCACACCTCATCTGTACGTCGCCCCCGCGAAAGCGGGGGCCCATGGTGATGGATTCCCGCTTTCGCGGGAATGACGGCGCGAAGCACGGGAGGCACAATTCGCTTGCGGCTCCGCCGCGCTGCGCTACCTCGAATTCCGTATGTAAGGAGCATGATCGATGGATGAACTTACGTGGTTCAAGCCAGAGAAAGAAGCGGCCAGAAGAGCCTTTGACCTTGCCTATCAGAGAGAATGCGGCGCGATCATGGCGAAGTTAAAGGGGATGATCGAAAGCGCCTCAGGGCCGCCGGACATCTGGAAAATCCACAACTATCTTTCCGAGCAGCGCCGCGAGACGGACAAGAAATATGATTACCGGTATTCGGTCCTCCTCCTCGTGTTTGCCAGGTTGTGCAGAGAAGGCTGGCTAACGGAATCCGATTTGCGCGGTCTGGGAGCGGACAAGATATTGAGAATCAAACAAATTTTAGATTTGTAGGCCGCCGCGGCAACCCCTAACTCGACGTTTTTTCAAGTTCTTCGACGGACGGTAGGTTTTGGGAATCGGATTTCCGGGATGTTACCGCCGCGATCGTCTGAAAGAGCTGGTCTGACCGCACGGGCTTAGGGATGTAAGCGTCCATTCCCGCTTCCAGACAACGGCCCTCGTCGCCTTGCATGGCATGTGCCGTCATAGCGATGACGGGAATATGCCGCCCTGTCTTGCTTTCCTTCTCCCGTATGGCCGCGGTGGCTTCGAATCCATCCATTCCAGGCATTTGCACGTCCATGAGCACAAGATCAAAATCCGCCCGTCCCAACAGCGCCAGAGCCTCCTGGCCGGTCTGAGCGATGGAGACCGTGTGACCGCGTTTTTCGAGGAGCCGGATGGACAATCTCTGGTTTACCGGATTGTCTTCGGCCAACAGAATGTTCAGTGTCTGCGAAGGCATTGCCCGCCGCCGCGCGGCGCCGTTGCCGGGTGGAACCGCGTTTTGAACGCTGTCAAACGCGGCGGTAAAATGAAACCGGCTGCCAGAGCCTATTTCACTTTCTACCCAGATTCTTCCATCCATCATGCTCACCAGACGCGATGAGATGGTCAGGCCGAGGCCGGTACCGCCGTACTGCCGCGTGGTGGAATTATCCGCCTGGGAGAATGCTTCAAAAATGATTTTCTGCTTTTCGAGCGGGATTCCGATTCCTGTATCGTTTACCGAAAAGTGTAGCCGCACGCCGCTACCCTCGCTGTGCTCGGCTTCTGCGCACAACGCCACTTCTCCGTGATGGGTAAACTTCAAGGCGTTTCCCATCAGGTTGGTGATCACCTGGCGCAGCCGGACCGGATCGCCGCGAACGAACTGGGGGACTTCGGGCCGCAAACGGCGGACAAGCTCAATCCCTTTCGCATGGGCTTGTGGGGTAAACAGCTTGACGGTCTCCTCTAAAAGTCCCGGCAAATCAAAATCGGTGGAATCTAAGTCCAGCTTACCCGCCTCGATCTTGGAAAAGTCCAGGATGTCGTTGATCACCCTGAGCAGGGACTCCGCCGACATTCGGGCCATGGCAAGATACTCCCGCTGCTCGGATGAAATCTCGGAGTCAAGGGTGAGCTCAATCATTCCCATCACGCCGTTCATGGGAGTGCGGATTTCGTGGCGCATATTGGCGAGGAACTCGCTCTTGGCGCGATTGGCCGACTCCGCGGCTTCCTTGGCTTGATAGAGTTCCCGCGCCGCGCGCTTTTGATCCGTCACGTCATGGAATCCCCAGACGCGGCCCACCGGTCTTCCCGCCACGTGCTGCGGCTCTGAGTGGCGCTCGAACACCCTGCCATCCTTGAATTCAAGGAGGTCATCGCTTTTTGCTTCCGCTTCCGTGTTCAGTTGAGAAACTTTGTCGAGAAATGTTTTGGGTTCCTGGAGTTGGCCAGCAACGCAGGCGAGGAGGAGCTTATCATCTTTCGTCGCCATTACGGACGGCGTGATCGCCCACATGTCTGCGAATTTCTGGTTGGCCATTACGACCCTGCCCTGTGAATCGACCACCAGGATGCCGTCACCCGTGGACTCAAGCGTGGCCCGGATGATTTCGGTCTGGCCGAGCACACGCCTCCGAAGAATCGTAACCCAACCGAGCGCCCCCAGAATCGCCAGAGCGAGGATCCCGCCCAGGTCAAGAGTGCGCCCTGCGGTCCACCATGAGGGTTTCTGCAGGATCACAACACTCCGGGAACCCCCGAATCGGAGTTTGAACGATATTGTTTGCCCAGTGATGTCGGTATCGACAACGCAAATCCCGGTCACTTGGACCAGGCTTCCCTCACCGGCCGGTGAAAGGGCCGAGCGCGAGGAGGGATCCCGCGACACGGCCGTGAACACGTTGGACCCTTGACGCAAAACCAGGAGTTCCCCGGCCGGGGTACGTGCGACTTGGGCCAGTCGGCCCTTGATCCTCACCAAGGCCGAGTCATACGCGCCTCCAAGAGCCTCCTCGACGGTGATTTCTTTTGCAACCGGAAGAGGTCCTGAGCCCGCGCGGCGGTAGATTGAATCTTCAAGCGCCGGGTGTTGATCGACGATGCCCGGGAAGCCGGCCACATCCACCCGCTCGCCAGCCTGCAAGGGTGTCTTCTGGCTTGTCTGAACGTAGAGACCGCCGGTTGCGTCTCGGATGTAAAGATAGTGGTCCGGAGAAAATAAAGTCACAACCCCGCGTACATGAATGCGATGGCCTGACACTTCCCCGAATGCAAAGGCCTGCAATTTATTGACCGGCCGGGGTGGCAACGTGAATGGGTTGGATGGCGCGGGATCGACCACGCGCACCTGGTCGAGGCTGGGGACGGAGAGCGTAACGCCAAAGAGTTGATGTTGGGAGTTAAAAGAGGCGCCGCAAGCGCCTCGGAGAACCACCCTCGCATCGACCCAATCTGGCAGCTTATTCTGGCCGGATGCGGGGATGTGAACGGTGACCGCAATGCTCCCGCCTTCCATGAAAAGGCTGAGGGTGAGTGTGTGGTGTCCAACATGGACCTGCTCAGAACGGACAATTCCTTCAACCTGTACCCACTGGCTGTCTTCCCGCGTTGACGCCATTTGTTGATACGACACCTTGACCGCTCGAGGCAATGGCGCGCGCCCGATCACTCGATAGCGTGCCTTTCCAATTTGCGGCGCGAAGTCCGGCTGTTCAGTGACACCCTCAATGTCAATCAGATCGCCTGCCGCCAGCGGGGCCGCTCCCTTCGGTAAGTTTACCCAGATTCCACCCGTCGAATCGTGAATAAACAGATCAGGCCAAGTGGGATCATAGTAAGTAACCACCGCTTTGAGGCGGACCGGATAGCCCTTGGCGGCTTCGGCGCGGTCCATCTTGCGAATTTGTATGATCCGTGTGAGAACCGGAAGACCGTAACTCCCGGCGCTCTGAGCCGACGCCGCCACGAGCAACGCAAGGGCTCCGGTTAACAGGAGGAATATCGAGAAACAAGGCGCCAGTGTAAGCCTGAACCTTCTCCGACGTGTTGGCAGATGGAGGTTTGGAACGCGAAGCCGGCATCCTTCTCGCCGACGTGAGAAGAGCGGAAAGCGCACAGGATGTGTTATACGTTTCATAATGGCGCCTACCCTGGTTGCGGTGCGCTAAATCAGAAAAGACGCAGGGGAACCCAGCAGCCGTTTTTCCCATCTTAGTATAAACTAGTTAACAACTATATAACAACTGCTCACCGTTTTGTTTTACGACCTCGACAGCTTGGCAGGCTGGAATGGGTAAGGAGGTAGCGCAGAGTTTTAAAAGCAAAACTCTGCGCTACACCTCCGGCGGTCGACGGCAAGCACTGCTTGCGCAGCCGCGGGGAACGTGCACCCGGAGTGTATCTGTCCGCATCCAAAGTTAGGGAGTGTTATGTCGAGAAGACGCAAGGCAGCTCTGGTTGCCGCATGTATTGTCGTGGCGTTTCTGCTGGCGGTCCTGGTCATCGCGCCGCGCATTTTCCAAGTCGACCGATACCGGCCTTATGTGATTTCGATGATTGAGCAGAGGACAGGCAGGCAGGTGGCCATGGGTCATCTTGGGCTGACCGTCTTTCCCTCAGTCACGATCCACGTGGATGACCTGACAATTGCCAATCCCTCTGGATTTCCCGCCGGAGACTGGCTCAGGGTGAAGCGCGTTAACGCGCGGCTTGATCTTGGCGCGCTTTGGCATCATCATATTGTGATTCGCTCGCTCGACCTCAGCCAGCCGGTTCTGAGACTGCGTTCGGACGCGCAGGGTCATTGGAACTATCAGTTGCGGCCGCCGCGCCTGCATTCAGGAAATGCGCCAGGTGCAAACGGCCGCTCCGGCGCTGCCGCAGGCGCCCTGGGCCGGCTCGCCGCTTCGCGGAGCGCTCCGCCCGTCGTGCCTGCCCATTTGCCTGTGCGCGCGGGTGCAAGTGATCCACCGCTTTTCTCATTGCAGGAAATCTCCGCAGTTTCGCTTAAGGACGGCCATCTGACGGTGGCGAGCGTCCTTGCGGGCGGTGATGCCGGAAGCCCCTCAGTTGAAGCGGAGGGTATTGCGGGGGACTTCAAAAATATCGACTTCGCGGCCGCCGGGGCGCCGCTAAGCGGCGCCGCACTCCCCGCAAGCGCGAGCGGCAGATTGAGCGTGAAGACCCTTCACGCCGAAAACGTGCAGGCAACGAACCTCGTCGCGTTGGTGCAGGCGTTACCCACGCAAGTCCGGCTGAACGATGTGAAATTCGATTTCTACAGCGGCCGGGGACAGTGCAGCGTTCTGTTGGATCTTGCGCGCCCAAGCCTGCAATATAGCGCCCAAGGCAACCTAAAGGGGGTGAATGCGGCGCAACTGGTGGCGGGATTCGCGCGGTTGCGCGGCCAGCTCACCGGAACCATCGAGAGCCAGTTTGCGCTGTCGGGCGCTTCTACCCGGTCGGCCGACGCGTTTGCGGGAATGCAAGGTCACGGAACGCTCACCATCCGGAAGGGCCGGCTGCCCGCACTGCGCCTCGATAAAACTTTGCTGCAACTGGCGCACGTCGCAGAGATCAAGGCCGCATCGGGAGATCCTTCGGCTTTTTCCTTGATCGCCGTGGAGTGGCAACTGGATCACAGCCTGATAACAACCCGAAGCGTGCGCATGGTGGGCAACGGAATCACAGTGGATGGATCGGGCACGATAGAGTTGGCCGCTCCGGGACGCCTGAACTACCAGGGCGTCGCCAAAATAGCGGCCATGGTAAATCCTCTCACCAACATTCTGGCCAATCTTTCGGGCGCTGCCTTCGCCAACGGCCAACTGAGCCTTCCCTTTAAGGTCGAGGGCACTCTTCAGAATCCGGTCTTCCGGCTCAAGCAGAATTTCAACCGCGGTTTGGCGAGTCCGATGGGCAATCCCAACCAGCCCCCTCAGGCCATCCAGAATATTCTGAAGTTGTTTCAACGCAAAAAATAGACCAGGAGGCTGTTCCCAGCGGCCCGGTAGCCCGGATGGCGCACCTCGCCCCGCCCTTGGCAGATGTAGCAGAGTTTTGCTTTTAAAACTCTGCGGCCTTTCTTGGCTTGGCAGCCGGACAGTTGATGGGGGCGTGGCGCATTCAAGGCGCATCAGATGGGCTTGGCGGAATACGTACTAATCCCGGTTCTGCGGCCGTCTGGGTCTGAGCCTCACGGGATTTTAGCAGGTCAAGCTCGCGCAGCAACTTCCGCCATGCGCGGGGATGATTCTTTGTTGCGATCGGACCGTTCAGATTGCCGTAAAATGCAAGAATATCAGCACGGATTTCCGGCGTCACCCGGTGGAAGTGATCGGAAGCAAGCTTCTTTAGTAATTCAGCGTACGTTTTGTCCGCGAGCTCATAATCGCCGGCATGAATGGCCTTCCCGGTATCAAAGTTCGTGTTCTCAAGCATCAAATGATTCCCTGCCACCCCCGCCAGCAGGCCGTGATATCGCTGAACTGTATCCGCAAAACTGTTGATGAACAGCGTCTGCGTATGCGGCGTGGGCGCCTTGAATTGGAGCGTCTGAAGCGCTCCGACCTTAGGCAGCAGCTCAACCAGGAACACAAGGAATCTGGCAAATAGAGTTAACTGGGCTTGCTCCAACTTAAACTTCGCCTGCGAGGTCAATTTCCTCAAACGGAACTCCGGGGGCTTCTGGCTCGCCACGGGCCCCCTTGCATAATTCTGGCTTGAGACCTTATAGATGTATTTCCTATCAACTATTGCCGGGTAAAGACTGAGAATTTTCTTTCTTCTTTGCTGCCATGTAATCTGAGTCAGACGGGGAATTACCTCGCTCGCGCCAAGCTGATAAATATCGATTGAGAGGCCTTCATTCCAGAAGAGTTCTGCAAAATTGATGCCGTAGGTTTGCATGAAGGCGCGTCCGAGCAGAGCCTTCGAGACTTTGAACCCAATGAAATTGTGGTAGGTCTTTGGAAGGTAGCCGGCGCCGGCTACCTGGACCACGTCGAAGGAGAACTCCACCATGATATGAGCTTTGGGGTCATCCTCATATGTAACGCGCTTGCCGTACTTCTTCTCCAACTTCGGATAGAGGTCCGGCACAGAAAGATTGACAGCAAGCGGGTGGCCTGTGTTGTCCGCGGCATAATGCGAGAGCGCGCCCAGCGCGAACGCATACTCATCCAGGTTCCGGGAGTCCTCGAGCAGAGCCTTAATGAAATCGGCGCTTCGCACGTAGTGCGTGAGGTCGCTAAAAAAGTGATTCCCAAATGGATAGTAGCCCATGTCTTGAATGACGCATCCGCCGTAGGCGTAGGCATGAGCCTTTCGCAACTGTTCGGGAGTCGCCACTGGAAATCGTCTCAAAAGGAGAGGGACGATCACGGGCTGCCAAACCGCGTCGATGAGCGCCTCGTGGCTGAGGACGGAATAGCCGTCGAGCTTCCTGATGGGGAATAACACAAACGTCAGAAAGACGATGAGCCATTGAACCTTGTGGGCGCGCAGGTTTCTCACCATGATTGATAAGCTACCATGGCGGTCCAGGCTGGTTAAACCTCCTTTCATTAAACTCTACCCAACCAAGCCACGACGCAGGCGCCAGTTCGGTTGCCTGGCGCCTGTTGTTACGGCATTATTGGGAACTTCCGGGGGCACTGGCCGCTGCCGGAGATCCAACATGAATGCCAATGACATCGCCCGATATCACGATCTCAACGCGGCGGTTCATTGCGCGGCCCGTGGCTGTGTCATTCGGAGCCACGGGAGTCGCTTCTCCTAACCCGCGCGCTCCGATCGAAGCCGCCGGAACTCCCTCTTGCACGAGGAAGTCCTTGACTGCGTCCGCACGCTTTTCCGAGAGGGTCTGGTTCACTTCGTTGCTGCCAGTGTTATCCGTATAGCCATTCACTTCGATCGTGATCCCTGGATAAGCCAACAGAACGCCAGAAAGCTTTGCCAGCATCTCCCGCGTCGCCGGATGCAGGGTGTATTTCCCGGTATTGAAAAACACGTGCGACATAGTCACCACCAGGCCTTGGGAAGTCTGACGGGTTTGAAGGATGGAGTTCAACTGCTGCAGAAGCCTGGCGCGCATTTCCGCCCTTTGATTCTCCGCTTGCTGAGCCCTTTGATGGGCGGCCTGGGCGGCCAGGTTCGATTGTTGAGCTTCGGCTTGCGCCTGCTGCTGCGCGGCCTCCGCGGCGGCTTGGGCCGCTTGTGCCTGTGCTGTCGCGGCCTCCGCCTGCGCTCTTGCGGCCGTCTCCTGCTGTGCCTTCGCCTTGGCTGCCGCCGCGCGCGCGGCCTCCGCCTCGCTGGCATGGGTTTGCTGTTCTTGTTGCTCGCGCTTGATGGAAATGGTGCGGGCGTCTGCTGCGGTTTGTACCGCTTCGCGCGCGGTCATGATGACGGACTTCTTCCCCGCCTTACGCGCCTGATAATCTTGCGCCTGAGTCAAGAGGTGCTGGGCCTTATTGAAGGTGTCTGCCGCGTATTGGTCGGCGTTTGCCCACCTGGCGATTTTAATGGCATTTTCCGCTTCGTAGAGCGCCAAAGGTGTTTTGGGAGACATGGTGATTGGCTGTACCTGGCCCGGACTAACGTTCTCGGTATATTGGCCTCTCTTCAATAGCTGGAATTTGGCGTTGATCTCCACAATTTTGCCTACCGTCTTGTTCGTGACCTCGTTTTGCATCACAACCACATCACTCGGCATCGTCACGGCAAAATATGGCTCGGCGGTCACAATCATCCCGAAGGCCTGGTAGTTCACGCTCACATCGACCTTGGCTTTGCCGCCATCCGGAATGATCTCTGCGACGTTCGTCGGACGGCCATCCGGCGTGATCGCCCATAAGATATAGGTCAAATACTCCGGCCCAAAACTGGTCGCGGGCTCCATGTTCTTGAATTCAGCTTGAATGCGCGTCGCGCTCTGCTTGCTGGTCACCTCTGCCTTGCCGCTGGACCTTGGCATGAGGCTTGTGCCACGGAAAGCAATGTTCGTTGAACCGCTCAGACTTCTGTAGTTAATGGCCTGAATTGTGCGGCCCACGACCGTGACGCGATAGATCGGGACCGTTCGGCTGGGTGGCGGCTGGGTTTGGGCCAGCGCGCTCACCGAAAAGCACAGGATCACCAGCATTCGGGTAATGTTTTTCATTGGCCACTTTCCTCTTTTCTTCGATATCAAGAGCTTTCATTTCAGGGTTGTTGAATTACGGAACCTACCGAAGCGGCAGTCCGTGTGTCTTTATCCCAGGCCGCGACTCATGCCGGGTTCCGGTCATGAGCGAAGCCTTCCCCGGGACCGCGATCCATATTCGACCGCGTAGATATGGGTGAACTCGGCGCCCAATAGAAAGATCTGCGCCGAATAATATATCCAGACAAGCAAGGTGATGAAGGATCCCGCCGCCCCATAAGCCGACGCCATGCTGGGTCTGCTCATATAGGCGCCCATTATAATTTTCCCGATCGTGAAGAAAAGAGCCGTGAGAACAGCGGCAATCCATACGTCGGCCCATGCCACCCGGGTGTCCGGCAGAAGCTTAAACACCGCTCCCAGCACGACCGCGGTGATTCCAAATGTAAGAAAAGCGCCCGACGGTTGCACGAAAATGGACGGAATATGGATCGCGTCCGACACGAACTTAGCCAAGGCGGTTAATCCAGCGCTCGAGGCGACTGAAACAACCAATAAGGCTACCGCAATTACCACAAGAACGAAGGAAAGCACCCGCTTCCTGATCTGCCCGGCAAAACCGCTGGCGGACTTCGCCTTAACTTTCCAGATTTTATTGAGCACGTCCTGAAGCTCAACGAAGACGCCCATGGCTCCGATCAAGACAGTTCCGATTCCAATAATGCCGGATCCCGCGCCGAGGCCGCGTCCTTTTACGCCCTGAACGACCCCTCCGATGACCTTCGAGCCTCTGCCCAAGAACCCGCTGTGGTGTGCGATTTCGCTGGCAACGTGCTTCTGACCGTGAATCATCCCAGCCATCGCCATCGCCACAGCCAGAAGCGGGGCCAGCGAAATAACAGCGTAAAACGACAGCGCGGCTCCCTGCTTTGTTGAGTTGTCGTCCACCCACGCCGAAAATGTTGCTTGGAGCACAAACCCGAGGGTTTTCAGAACCCTATCCAGGCGCAAGGCGCCCGCCAGGCCCATAATCTTTCGAAGCGTGGCATCCTCCTGCGTTTTCCAACTCAAAAATCGGCTCAATAAAACAATCCCCTAACCCATAGTTATGGGCGGCGGCAACCTCTTTCGGGAGCTTGGTAGGCTCCTCCTGGGCCAAGTCCTTCGACCCCTGGTTCTCCGGAACGAGAGCGGCCATATGCGTTACCCGGAATCAAGTGGTCTTTAGTGCGTCGGCGCCGCTTTACACTCCAGCGTATCTTGAGTGGATATCGAAGGCTTCTGCGTTCTTGCCGAACAGGTTGCACTTTCCTTTGCACGACATCCTGCTTCTGTCGCGACAACGTGACTGTTACGATGACGCCAAGCTACATCATAATCTATTCAAACTTACGCTGTCTGGTCATAAGTGCTCATGTGTAGTGGAAGGCTAGTATTTTCCCGCGGGTGGCGCACACATTGGTTCTTCGGGTATGCGCCCGCCATTGCGGGCGATCTGCCCGCGCTTACGGCATTCTGTCTATCGCCAGACGGCATCCACCCTTCAGATAATAAAACCTCCAACCGCTGCTATCCCGGCGCTTGGATAGTTTTGTCGGAATCGCGCCCTGGCGCATGTGCAAAAGCCATTATATGCGCCATCCGCGGTTGACAAGCCGTCCGGTTAAGCCCCAAGATGGTTCCAAGCCGGTGAAGCAGAGGATGGTTCTGCTGGCGGGCCGCCCCGACCTCCAACCGCATCCACCCTGGTAACAAGACATGTTGGCGTTTATTACTTATGTTGTATTTACTCTTGAATTATATTAAATAAAGATATATCCTATCCCGTACTGAAAAAGTTTGTTTGACGGCCGCCTTGCCGAAAATTTTCTTGTAAGATTTCAGGCGCCGATGGTAGAGTGGTTGATCTTGCTGGAGGGCGGGATAGGACTACAGGGATGTTGCATCGATCTCCGGCGCATTTTCTTCAAGCCGAGCTTTTGACATTTTTGTTTTTAATTGCTGGCTGCATAGGCTTGCCGGCTCGCCAACGCTATAAACTTCCCGCCGGGTCGTCTGCCTCCTTCGCGGTTGCCACCACAGCGCTGCATACCGGGAATATTCATGAGGCATACGAAGGCGTGATAAAGGTCGCGGGCGGCGCCCCCCTCTTCGCCCGGAGTTTTGTCTCGAGAGATTTCCCGCCCGGGCTTTCACCAGGCCATTCCACGGGCCGCATCGCCGGCAAGCCTTCACGCGGGGGAAAACACTCGCTCGCCATTGCTGTCACTGATTCCTCAAGAACAAAATCCACAAAGACCTTCGACGTAATCATTGCAGACCAGCTTCTCGACCGTAACGGCGGGCCGGCCAATATGCGGCCGCCACACGGTGGTACCAGGTATTTCCGGTTGAGAAGTTGACCAAGGCTACCGGGCTTACCCAGATCCCCGCGACCGGAACATAGCTGAAGCGGCGAGGATGACGAATTCTCGATCGCAAGACCCTTTTTGTGCTAGCTGACGTTGGTTGCAAATTAAAAAAAACGATCTCATACCAGGAGGCTTCGCGCTTTCCAGCCGGATTGCCGGGGAAGCGCGAAACAACTCACAAGGAGAAAATATTTTGATGGAATCCAAGAAAATCGCACGGCCTGCTGGGCGGGCTGCCATAATTTCCATAATGATAATGCTGTTGAGCAGTCCCATCTTTATTCCGTCCCTACGCGCCCAGAGCACAATTTGGAGCAGTTCGACGGCGCCGAGCCAGGCATCGGCGAGGGACGCCTCGCCCATCGAAGTGGGTGTGAAATTCCAATCCGCTGTGAGTGGATTTATCAAGGGCATTCGATTTTACAAAGGGAGCGCCAACACAGGCACTCACGTGGGCCATCTATGGACGGCCACGGGAACTCTGCTGGGCAGCGTCACGTTCACCAATGAGACGGCAACGGGTTGGCAAGAGGCGGATTTCGTGGCGCCGATTCCCATCGCTGCCAACACAACCTACGTGGCCTCCTACCATACGAACGTAGGGGGTTATGCACGGGATTCAAACTATTTTTCGACGAACGTGGTCTCCAATCCGCCGCTGCTCGCGCCGGCCAGCGGAGCAGATGGCGGGAACGGGGTCTATGTCTATGGGCCGAGCAGTTATCCGAGTCAAAGTTATAGTGGCAGCAACTATTGGGTGGATGTGGATTTCGCGGCGAATCCGAGTCCGGCGGCTGCGAGCACAATCTGGAGCAGTTCGACGGCGCCAAGCCAGGCATCGGCGAGGGACGCCTCGCCCATCGAAGTGGGTGTGAAATTCCAATCCGCTATGAGTGGATTCATCAAGGGCAT
>JBOGJX010000094.1:0-21943 GCA_050745285.1 Terriglobia bacterium | reverse complement strand
GTTTTAAAAGCAAAACTCTGCGCTACCTGCTTTTTGCAGGAGGGGCGATTGCCAAAGGGTTTTACGAATCGGCTGAGCGGAGAAAAATTTTCAGGCATTGACCGGGCGCCTGTGCTATACTACGCCTATCTTTTTGAAGAACTTCGCGAAATCCTTGACAGAAGTTAGCGTTCTGGCCAGCAGAACGGAAGACCCTTTCGGTGAACGGGAACACGCCAAAAGCGCTTATTTGTATGATACATTCCAATGATTAGGGCGAAGATTGCACTTGCGGAGAACCGCGCTCCCACCTGTCCCGCGTTCCCACTCCCATTTATTTTCCCAAGCTGCGATTACAATCCACACGCTGCACGTGATCTTCCAAAGCAAAATAGTTGTAGACTTTACTTTTTTTCCTATGTATATTCTTGTTGTTAATCAACTCGTTATCATCAAATAGATAATATTACCTCATGGAGGGAACCCCATGGGTAACAAACCGCTAAATTCGGGCAAAGACTTTCCATTTCGCGTCTCGCATTTCCTCTCATTCGTGGGAGCCGCGCCCCAAATCAATAACATAAAGCCCTTTTGTGTTTGGAACGAAGATTGCTCCCCCAGATGATTTCTCTCGTCCCTCCCTGTGAGGGCGAGAGTAGAGAATCTTAATGTATCGCGTTCTATTGACGGGTAAGCAGCAAGTACACGCCACGGGTAGAGGGCCTTCCCTCCACTGCGCTTGTCTGCGCCCGCCCGCGCCCTGAGATGGCGCACCCAGTTATGAGTTTTGCAGTAGGAGAGCCGAGCACCCTTTCTTAGAACTTTACTGGAGGTAGAGCCTGGTTAGGGCCGTGCGATGACCTTACTGTAGCGGCGAAAGAGCTACTTTCCCTTTCTCAAAGCTTTACTGGAGGTAGAGCCTGGCAAGGGCATTCCGGCAATTTCGTTGCATCGGCGAAGGAGGGAGGTTTAAAGCCTCCCTCTTGAGCCACCCCCCGGATTGTGCTGCATTCATCTTCCCCATTTGCAGGATTACCTCAGTAGTCAATAAACAATAGGGGTATTTACTTCACGCCACTAACCCCAATAGGTTGTGGTTTGACCAATCTTGTGAACCGGGCCCGTTGTGGTCGGTGGCGTCAAATAAATACCCCTAATAAACAATGAAATTACGAATGCAATTAAGAGTTCCCCCGGCTCTGCCGGGGTGGCCATAGAAGTTTGACAGTTCCGGCAGGATGAATTTCCCGTGCCCGGAAAATGCCGGCCAACACCCCTCACCCGGCTCACTCCGCTCGCCACCCTCTCCTCTGGGAGAGGGCGGGAGTCAACGATGCAATCACAGCCCTCTCCCGGGGGCGGCGCGGCTTGACCCGGCGACTTCCCGGTCTGCACGGAGCGTTCCGCTGGTAAGGCTCCGGCCGGTCAGGCTACAATGGTGCAGCGCGATGACAACTTTTTCTCTTCTCAATTTCGGCTGCCGGGCAAGCCAGGCGGACGGCGCGGCGCTCAAACGGCAGCTCCTTGAGAGTGGCCTTACCGAGCATGAGGACACGGCGCAGAGTGACGTCGCCATCTTGAACACGTGCACGGTGACGGCGGCGGCGGACGCCGAAATCCGCCAAGCGATCCGGCGCATTCACCGGCAACGCCCAGGTTGCAGGATTCTGGTGACGGGGTGTTACGCGCAGCGAGCGCCAGAAGAAATCGCGGCGTTGGATGGTGTAGCCTGGGTGATAGGAAATTCGCACAAGCACCAGATCGTTGAGATATTGCGGGACTTCCGCTATACCCTCGACAGCGCCGCGGCCGGGGGCCTGCCCATTCAGACAGGGGAGGGATCAGATGAAGGCCAAGTCCGGGTAGGCAAGGTAGCTCCGCAATTTCACTTTATGCCCGTCTTCGCCGATGACCGCACGCGCCCCACGCTCAAGGTGCAGGACGGTTGCGATGCGCGCTGCGCATTCTGCATTATCCCTACGGTGCGCGGGAGGAGCCGCAGCCTGCCCCCGGAGCAAGTGATCGAACAGGTTCTCAGCCTTGAAGCGGGCGGCTATAACGAGGTTGTTCTCTCAGGGATTAACCTGGGCAGCTACGGCCGCGACCTCAATCGCAGCATCACGTTTCTGGGCCTTCTCGAAAAAATCCTCGCTGAAACCGGCGTCCGACGGCTTCGCATCAGCTCGATTGAGCCGATGGACGTCAGCCCGGCGCTGATCCGCCTGGTAGCCGCGGAGCCGCGGCTGGCGGACCATTTTCACATTCCTCTGCAAAGCGGATGTGATCGCGTTCTGCGCCAGATGAACCGCCGCTATTGGGCCGCGCAATACGCGGAGCGCATCCTTACTGTTCGTGAGTCGATGCCTCACGCCGGTATTGGCGCGGACGTCATGACCGGATTCCCCGGCGAAACGGCGGCGGACCACGCGGAGAGCGTTCGCTTTATTGAATCGCTTCCATTCACCTATCTTCACATTTTCCCTTACTCCGTCCGCCCTTCGACGCCCGCCGCGGCGCGCTGCGACCAGGTCAATGGGCGCATCGCACACGGGCGCGGCGCGGAGCTGCGAGGGGTCATCGCGCACAAGCGTCAGACATTCCTGGAAGCGCAATTGGGCCGGACACTCTCCGCGCTGACGCTCTCCGGCATCCACGAGGAAGAGACTCGGGCCCTCAGCAGCAATTTCCTTAACATTTCTCTTCCCGGCCGGCGTCCTGGTCCAAACCACCTGGTGGGCGTGCGAGTGAGCCGGGTGCACGAAGGCCGCCTTTACGGATTTCTCGAAGCATGCGCAAAGCAGCCATAGGCCGCAAACAAAATAAGCGGCTATGCTGAGCGCCGCCATTCCCGCTTGCGCGGCAATGACGTTCCCCTACCCTAACCCAGGGTAGCGCTTGATCGACCTCACCCCGCCGCAGCACTCTGCCGATTGTTCTTAAGTAGGCAGCAAGCAATAATGATCGAATTTACAGGCAAGGGGCGCCACGGCGCGATGTTTGTGCCGTGGGCCTTTCGATTCTGGATTTCGGATCCGGGAATCTGGATTATTGGGGATTCCTCCGGAATCTGAAACCCAAAATGGCTAGGGCTCTTTGACGCGCAAACACACAGGCGGCACACAACCCGGCTACCTCTATTATTCGATGGATCGAGCCAAGCCTTCGACTAGACAGGAGCGGCGGAATCCTCCAGAATGAATCTTGCTGGCGTCCGGACGTTTTGCCCGCGCGAGTGCGGGGAATTCGGCGATAGCCGTTAAAACCGGCCAAATGAAGATATGCCATGAGCACCCCCCAAACCACCACGAAAGAAATGATCCTGGTTCAGGAGTACATCCGCGAGCCGGTGAGCCTGTTATCTCACCTTCCGCATGGATGGGAGCTGCACTGTGCAATCCACTTGACTCCTGCCGAAGAGCGCACGATGGTGCGCGAGCCCGCGCACGCCATCCCCGTCTCTCTGACGGAAAAAATTGGCAAACTGCGCGTGCTGGTGGTGCCTTACATCGGCTGCTTTGCCGCGGGTGATGCTGTTTGCTTCTCGAATCCGCCAGGGGAGAGCCATACCGCAGTGTGGGTGGAAGCGGAGGAACGAATTCACTTGGTCCTCGCCTGCCGCCAGGTGGACGCGCACGATACGGGCTTTGAATTCCTGGCAAGTATCGCGCAGCTCGCCGTAGCCAAGATGTCCCCGGCAGAGATGGAGTTTTACGCTCACCTTCTTGAAGATGATTTGCGCCGCGGAGTTCGCGGCGAGATTGACAAGGAAGCTCTCAACGCGAAGGAAGTCTATATGAAACAACGCGGACACTCGGGCGCGAAAGGCGAGCCGTTCGAGCGCTACCGCGATGTTTCGCTGGTGAGCACGCTGGCCGAATATATGCACGGTCTGTGGCATGACGTTCAGATCCGCGTTGGGCCGGAGCACCTGCCGGTGCCCCAGCTTCGCAAGCGCATGAGCGCCCTTGCGGGAATTTTTCCTCCCAATCCCGGTTATAATCTTTTTGCGCGGGAGCTTGAGGGAAACAAAGCGCCGAAATCGTGAAGAACAGCTCCGCTGCGCCCCCGAATCCAGCGGGCGCAGCAAGCAGCGCCCCTACGAAGGAGCAAGCGGCAAAGCGACGCCTTCTACGCAGGCAGAGTGTATTTAATCGGCTAACTCGATGGTTATCCACTCCTCCTCATTTACCCGCTCCGCCCTGCGTTATGACTGGGCGCGCGAAGAAATCCGCGCGATCTATAATCTGCCGTTGCTTGACCTTGTGTTTCAGGCGCAGCAACTCCACCGGCAATTCCACTCGGCGGGGGAAGTCCAACTCTGCCGCCTGCTTTCCATCAAGACCGGCGGATGCCCCGAAGATTGCCAATATTGCCCGCAGAGCGCGCACTACGAGACGGATGTAAAGGCTGCGAAACTTATGTCTCTCGAAGACGTGCGGCTGGCGGCGGAGAAAGCCCGCGCTGACGGCGCCACGCGCTTCTGCATGGGCGCCGCGTGGCGCGAGGCGCACGATGGTAAGGATTTTGAAAGCGTGCTCGAGATGGTGCGCACCGTCGCCGCGCTTGGCATGGAAGTGTGCTGCACGCTCGGCATGCTCAACCAGAGCCAGGCCCAGCGCTTGGCCGAGGCTGGGCTGACCGCATACAACCATAACCTCGACACCTCGCCCGAGTATTACGGCAAGGTCATTACCACGCGGCGTTACGAAGACCGGCTGCGAACGCTCGAGTGCGTCCGGCGCTCGGGCGTTACGGTCTGCTGCGGAGGCATCGTCGGCATGGGGGAATCCGAAGCGGACCGAGTGGGCTTGCTGCATCAGCTTGCTTGTCTTAATCCTCATCCGGAGAGCGTCCCGATCAATCTTCTGGTGCGCGTTCAGGGAACACCTCTCGCCGAAGCTCAAACCCTTGACCCGCTTCACATGGTCCGGACCATTGCCACCGCGCGGCTTTTGATGCCCGCTTCGAGAGTGCGGCTGAGCGCGGGCCGCCGGTCGCTCAGCCGCGAGGCCACGGCGTTGTGCTTTATGGCCGGCGCAAACTCCATCTTCTTTGGCGAAAAACTGCTCACCACGCCCAATCCGGGGCGGGATGAGGACGATCTCCTGTTCCGCGACCTCGGCCTGAGGGCCCAGAAGGCCCAGAGGACGACCTCCCGTGCGTGAGCCTGACCACGGCGCCACGCGTGCGCGCCTCGCGCATGAGTTGGAAGAGCTTGCCTCTCAATCCCAATTGCGCCATCTCGCGCTTCCCTTGCAGTCCGCTGACGCATCCGGGCGCGTTGGCATCGACCTGATGTCAAATGATTACCTTAGCCTCTCGCGCCACCCACACCTGCGGCGGGCGGCTCTCAAAGCCATCGGCGAGGGCGAGGCGATGGCTTCTACCGGCTCGCGCCTGCTCTCCGGCAACGCTCGCGCCTGGGAAGAGCTTGAAGCGGAATTCGCAGCGTTCGCCGGAGCCGAAGCGGCGCTCTTCTTCAACTCGGGTTACGCCGCCAACCTGGGCTTGCTCGGTTCTATGCTGCGTCCCGAAGACGTGGTGTTTTCCGATAGCTCGAACCATGCCAGCCTGATTGACGGCATGAGGCTTTCGCGCGCTCGCAAGATCATCTTTCCCCATCTCGATTTGAGCGCGCTCGAAGACCACCTTCGCCGCGCAGCTATGGGGCCGGGTGAAAAGTTCATTGTGGTGGAAAGCGTCTTCAGCATGGAGGGCGACCGCGCCCCTCTCAAAAAACTTGCGGCGCTCGCCGCGCAATATGGGGCGGAGCTTATCGTTGACGAAGCGCATGCGACCGGCGTCTTTGGGCCGGAGGGCCGCGGGTTCCTGGCCGAAGCGGGATTATCGCGAGTGGCGCTTGCCGGCATCTTTACCTGCAGCAAAGCCCTGGCAAGCTGCGGCGCGTTTGTGGCCTGCTCCGCAACGCTCAAGCAATTCCTGGTGAATCGCGCCCGCACGTTCATTTTTTCAACCGCCTTGCCGCCGTACATGGCGCACCAAATCCGTGCCGCCATGGAACTGGCTCGTCAGGCGGATGAGCAGCGATTGCGCCTTCATGATCTGTCCTCGGCGCTCCGGGCGAAGCTAAAAGAGGCGGGATTAAATATGGGCGCGCCGGACTCACAGATCGTTCCCGTGCTCCTCGGCTCGAACGACCTCGCGCTCGAAGCGGCCAGGAATCTCGAACTCGCCGGATTTTCGATTCGCGCGATCCGCCCGCCAACCGTGCCTCCAGGCACGGCACGGCTGCGAATCTCAATGAACGCAGAGCTCTCAATAGAGGCTGTGGAGCGGGTGGCGCAAGCGCTGTCCGGTTGCTCGCGCACAGCGCATTGCTCTGGGCGCCATAAGGGATGATTCATGAAGCCAAGCCTGTTCATTACCGGCACGGACACGGGCGTGGGAAAGTCCGTGCTTTCCGCCTTGCTCGCTGCTGCGCTGGATGCCATCTACTGGAAGCCTATCCAGAGCGGGGCCAGCGAAGGAACAGACCGGGAGGCGGTGATGCGGATGGCCGGGATTCCTGAGCGCCGCACCCGGGCCGAATGCTATTGCTTCGATCCTCCTGTCTCCCCCCACCTCGCCGCGCGCGAGGCTGGCGTAAGAATCGAGTTATGCCGCATTCAGCATCCGCGAGATGTGAAGGATGCGCCCTTGATCGTGGAAGGCGCAGGCGGTGTTCTGGCGCCTTTGAACGAAAGAGAGACCATACTCGACCTCATCCGGCATTTGGGCCTACCGGTGGTTGTGGCGGCCCGCACGAGCCTTGGCACCATCAACCATACGCTGCTGACGCTTGCGGCGCTGTGCCAGGCGGGCGCCGAGGTGCGCGGCGTGGTGATGCTGGGCAAGGAGAATCTGGAGAACCGGCGCGCGATTGAACACTACGGGAATGTTCCGGTCATCGGTCACGTGCCGTGGCTCCCGGCGGTCAGCCGCGACGCACTGCTCAAAGCGTTCAAAACCCGGTTTGAACAAGGCCGTTTCCGCTAAGTAGGCAACAAAAAATAGTGCTCGTAATCGCCAGGGTAGCCACGGCACGAAGTTTGTGCCGTGGGTATTTAGATGCGCAAACACCCACGGCACACAAAAACGTGCCGTGGCTACCTCTCCGGGAGGCGCACACGTTGCGTTTTTTCGCCATCGCGGCGACTGTGCGGCCGGACCACGCTGATGCAGATCTGGCACCCCTACACGCATCCCACGCTTGATCCGGCTCCGATCTTGATTGAGCGGGCCGAGGGCGCCTACCTCTATACGGCGGATGGCCGCCGCCTGCTTGACGCTGTCTCCTCCTGGTGGGTTACGCTGCACGGTCACGCGCAGCCACGCATCGCCGCCGCCATCGCGGAGCAGGCGGGAAAGTTGGAGCAGGTCATCTATGCCGGGTTCACGCATCCGAAGGCCGAAGAGCTTGCCGGGCGCCTTGGCGGAGTGCTTCCGCGCGGGCTCGAATATTTGTTTTTCTCCGATGACGGCTCGACGGCCGTTGAAGTCGCGTTGAAGATGGCCGTGCAATTCTGGCGCAACCAGGGAAGGCCAGAGCGGAAACGCTTCATCTCGCTCGAACACGCCTATCACGGGGACACCGTGGGAGCGATGTCGGTCAGCGCGGAGTCAAGCTTTACGGCGGCTTTCCGGGATATGCTGTTTCCTGTCTTCCGGGCGCATTCGGCGTATTGTTTGCGCTGCCCGGTGGGAAGGCAGCGCGCCACCTGCTCGATCGAGTGCGCCCAAAGCCTCGAGCAGCTTCTTGAACAGCACGCGGGGGAAATCGCGGCGGTGATTGTCGAGCCGTTGCTTCAGGGGGCGGGAGGAATGATTATCCATCCGCCAGAATTCCTGCAGCGCGTCCGCGAGCTTGCAGCCCGCTATGAGGCCCTGCTGATCGTGGACGAAGTCCTCACCGGTTTTGGCCGCTGCGGGCGCATGTTTGCCTCTGAGATCGCCGAAATCGAACCGGACCTGATGTGCCTCTCGAAAGGGCTTACGGGCGGCTTCCTCCCCATGGGCGCAACCGCGTGCACCGCGCGCGTGTTTGACGCGTTCCGCAAGCCGGACCGCGGCCAAACGTTTTTCCACGGGCACTCCTACACCGGAAACCCGATTTCCTGCGCGGCGGCGCTGGCCAACCTGGATGTTTTCCGCGCTGAGCCGGTTTTTGACCGCATCGCCGCCATCGAACAAACCCATCGTGAGGAAATCGCGCGATTCAAGAACCATCCTGGGGTGGCAGAAGCCCGCATGATCGGAACCGTGGCTGCCATTGAGCTGAAGACGGACGATGCCGGCTATCTTTCGCGTCTGGGGCCCGCGTTGTACAGTTTTTCCCTTCAGAAGGGGGTTCTGCTGCGGCCGCTGGGGCACGTGGTGTATATCCTCCCGCCCTACGCCATAACCCACCAGGAATTGCGGCATGTATACGATGTGATCGAAGAGGGGCTGGGAGCAGCAACGTGACGCCAGAAAATGCTTGCTGCCGCCCGTTGGAACGGCGCTACAGCCGGCAAGGTCTCTCGCTGCGCCTTGCCATAGGACCCGGATTTGTGGCATGAAGATGGCAGGAGGAATTCGCGGATGCTCATCGGGACGCTTGCGGTTCTATGTGTTGGAGCGTTGGCCTACGCCGCCGACCCCTTCGCCGGCCCCAGGTATCGAGGGGCGCGATCGGATCATTTCGATGGTCAGAAATTCTTCAATCCCGGATTTTCAGGACGGCGCGGCTTCCGCAACTTCCTGCGCTGGAAGTTATACTCCGAACGTGGTTTGTGGCGGCGCTACACGGACTCGCCTTATGGTCCACCGCCGCCGAGGGTTGTGGAGGGCAGCAACCTCCGAGTCACGTTTATTAACCATTCGACGACGCTCATTCAGACGGCCGGATTGAATATCCTGACGGACCCGGTGTGGTCAAAGCGTGTGGGACCGGTTTCATGGTGTGGCCCGGTACGCCACCGGCCGCCGGGACTGCGGATCGAGGATCTTCCGCCCATCGACGTGGTGCTGATCAGCCACAACCATTACGACCATCTGGATCTTCCCACGCTGCGGCGGCTGGCGCAGGCGTGCGCTCCCCGGATCGTGGCCCCGCTCGGCGTTCAGGCGCTTCTCAAGTCCCAGAAGCTCACCCACTCCGTTGAGCTCGACTGGTGGGATGCCGCGGACTTGCCCGGGGGAATGCGCGTGACGTGCGTTCCCGCGCAACACTTCTCCATGCGCGGACTGCGCGATCATAACAACACTCTTTGGTGTGGCTACGTGCTCGAAGGACCCGCCGGGCGGATTTACTTCGCTGGGGACACTGCCTACGGGCCGCATTTCGAGCAGATTGCCCTGAAGTTTGCCCCCCTCCGTCTCGCGCTGATTCCGATCGGCGCTTACCGGCCCGCGTGGTTCATGTCTTCCGCGCACATCTCACCGACCGAGTCCGCGCGAGTGGCTCGAGAAGTGGGGGCAGAAACGAGCGTTGCCATCCATTTCGGAACATTTGCACTCGCGGACGATGGCGAGCTTGAACCGGTCGAGGATCTCCGCCATGCCCTCGAAGACGCTCCGGCGCCAGCCCCACGCTTTTGGGTGCTCGCATCGGGTGAGGGCCGCGACGTTCCCTCCGGCGATTCATCGGGAAACATTGCGGGGGGTGGGCAAACATCTCCCCCAACCGGGTGAACCCGCCGCCGGCGTCTCGCCGCCGGTTTTCCAGCGTTCAGCTAACGCTACGCCTGAAAATTTCGGTTAGGAGCGCGGAAGGGCACGGTTTTAACCGTGCCGTAACGCGCTTCCCATTTTCGTTATCCACTTTGTAGGGGCACGCCATGGCGTGCCCTCAGGCGCAGCAAGCAAGTAGCGCAGACCTGCGCTTTTCAGGTCTGCGGCCTTCCTGGTCGATGATGGCCGGTACCCACGAGAGAAAAACCGCAGAGTTTTAAAGGCAAAGCTCTGCGCTACATCCACCCCAAAAAGTTTGACCCTTCGCGCGTGCCGCGCAAAACTCTGCGCACCATCCACTCGGTAGCCTTCCGTTCCAGACAAAACATGCTCCGCTTCTTGCAAAGACGCGCTGCGAAGTGTGTGGTAAATTCCCGGTCAGTCAAGAATGCAGAACGTGGTTTTGCGAAATGAAATCGCATGAGCGCTCAATGGACTTGCGTTCGATGAGCGCGCATGCCTCCGTTCATGGAGAAGAATCATAATTTGGAGGGCAGCATGGGAGACCTAAAAAGATTCTCTGACCCATTGAAGACAACCGGAATGTTGCTACTTGCGATGGCCCTGGCGGCTGGTTCTGGACTCTTCGGCCAGGCGTTCAATAGCACGATCAGCGGGCGCGTGGTGGATCCTTCGGGCGCGGCCGTGGTGGGCGCGCAGGCGACGCTCACCGATGTTGCCACCGGGGTTAGTTACAAGACGAAGAGCAACGAGACGGGCCTGTTGATTTTCCCCGCCGTCCGGCCCGCCACCTATAACTTGGCGGTCACGATGCAGGGCTTCCAGAGCTACGAAAAACCAGGACTGATGGTAACTGCGGCCGGACATCTGGACGCCGGGACTTTGACGCTGCAACTGGGCAACATGGCGCAAACGGTCACGGTAAAGGCTGAGACGACGCCCACCGAGACAACCAGCTCGGACCGCTCGGCCGTGCTGGATTCCCGGCAGATCAGCGGCCTGATGACCGAAGGCCGCGACGTTATGACGCTGTTACAGGTATTGCCGGGCACGGTGCTGGATGGGCATGGCAACGCTTCGATGGGCAGCTCGTCCAGCCCCTACGTTAATGGCACGCGCAACAATTACAACAACGTGACCATGGACGGCGCCACTGCCAGCGTGCGCGGCGGGGACCACCTGGACGCGCCCATCAACATTGACGCGATCCAAGAGGTGAAAGTGCTCGAGGGCGACTATGAGGCCCAATATGGCAAAACCGGCGGCGCGATTGTCCAGATCGTGACCAAAGGCGGCGGTCAGCAGTTCCACGGCGCTGGCTACTATTACGTGCGCAATGAGGCATTCAACGCCAACTCGTGGGACAACAAATCGCGATCCGTACCCCTGCCGCGCCCCATCTACCGATACAATACGGTGGGTTTCAACCTGGGTGGTCCGATCTATTGGCCAGGAAAGTTCAACAGTAATAAAGATAAGCTGTTCTTCTTTTTCACGACCGAGATTGATCCCAACACCCGCCCCGAAGGCCCCTACAACTGGTTCATGCCAACGGCGGCAGAGCGCACGGGCGATTTCTCGAAAAGTGGCGTGACGATTAACAATCCAGCCACCGGCAAGCCGTACCTTAACAACAGCATTCCGGCGGGCGATATTAACGCTAATATGCAGAAGCTGATGAATATTTTTCCCTTACCCAACGTGACCCTCGGATCGCTCCGGAACTGCGTGGCCTGTAATTACGAAATTCAAGGCTCGGACAAAACCCCCGCCAACCAGGAATCGCTGCGGATCGATTACGATCCCAACGCGGCGTGGCACATCTTCTGGCGCGGCACCTTGACGCACGTGCACGAAAGCGGCATCCACACTCCGGCCGGCTTGCCGGAATGGCTGGGGAGCACGGTGCCTGTGGACTATTACACCCCCAGCCCCGGTACGGCGCTCAACGTCACCACCATCCTCGGTCCTACCTTGTTCAATGAAGTATCCGTGGGGGCGGAGTGGTGGAAGGAGTATGAGCTCTTTCCAAAAGCCTCGACGATTCCCTTACTTCAGCGAAGCCATTACGGCATCACCATTCCACAGCTTTATGCTTCGGATAATCCTTTCAATTTTCTGCCCAATCTCAGCTTTGGCGGAATCACCAGTTCGCCCAGCATCAACTTCCCCGGACGCTTCCCGATGCAGGACAGCGCCTGGACCGAAACCGCCAACGAGGACCTGACTAAGATCTGGAGGTCGCACACCATGAGGTTCGGCGTGCAGTGGGAGCGGGACCAATACAACCAGTTGCATAATGCCAACGACTTCACCGGCGCTTTCAAGTTCGAGCCCAGCTCGGCTTTTTCAGAAACCGGTTATGGCTTTGCCGATGCGCTGCTGGGCCTGTTCGATTCGTATTCGGAGGTCGTCAATCGCCCCAACTATACGCCGGTCACGCGCGTGCTCGAGTGGTACGCGCAGGACGATTGGCGCATCAAGCCGCGCCTGACCTTCAACTACGGCGTGCGCTTTTCCTACCTGCTGCCGCAAACGATTACCAACGGCGCCAACTTCAATCCGGCGCTTTACAATCCTGCCGATGCGCCGATGCTCTATCCCGCCAAGGAGTGTTCCTATACGCTCAATGGTAAGAAACACAAAGGCCGCAACGCTTTTGACCCGCTCAACAACGCCTGTTATCCCGCTGCCTACATTGGCGCGCTGATTCCCGGCACCGGCAGCTTGGTGAACGGCATCGGCCTCGTGGGCGACAAACGGTTTCCCAAGGGCTTGGTCGGCGCGCAAGGGTTCGTGGCTGCGCCGCGGGTGGGCCTTGCCTGGGATGTGTTCGGCAACGGCAAGACGGCCTTGCGCGTCGGCTTCGGCGAGTTCTACAACAGCTTGCTCAATGCCGGCGCTCAGGAAGGCAACCTGACCTTCAATCCACCCGTGGATAATACCGTGACCCAGTACTACGGCAATGTGGATAACTTCAACCAGGTTGGCACGGGAATTCAGTCGCCAGAAAACTTCAACTGGTTTGGCGTCCAAACCTATCCGAAAGATCCCGTGACCTACGACACGATGTTCGACGTGCAGCACGAAATCGGCTTCCAGACATTGGTGGACGTGGCCTACGTCGGCAGCTTCGGACGCCATCTGGACTCGAAGACGAACATCAACGAAGTACCTTACTGCTCGAGCTTTTTGCCTTCGAACCAGGACCCGACGCAGAAGGCCAGCACCACCACTCTTTATACCGGCGCAGGCAATGTAAATAACCTTTCCGCCTGCACAACTTTTTCACCGCAACTGATAGGGCAACTTCCGGCCAATGGCCTTAGCTACCATCCGCTGAACGACAACTATTTCCGGCCGTTTCCCGGATTCGCCAACATTCCCTTCAAAACCTACGACAATAACTCCAGCTATCACTCTTTACAGGCGCAGGTGGAGCACCGGTTCAATCGCGGCCTTGAGTTTGGCGCGGTCTGGACCTGGTCGAAGACCATGGATTATGGCGACACCTACAACACGACCTTGCCAACCTATGTGCCGTTGAGCCAATGGGCATACGGCCTCGCGGGCTATGACCGCACCCACATCTTCCGCTTCAACTGGCTCTGGAGTGTGCCCTCCCCGGCCAAGTATTGGAACAACCGCGTGTCGCGGGCGGTGTTGGGAGGCTGGCAATACTCCGGCATTATGACCGAGGAGAGCGGCCCTCCAATGGGCGTTAGCTTGAGCACGCCCGGGGTTGACCTGACCGGCGGCGGCGACGGGGCGCACGTGCAGTTGTTGGGCAATCCCGTTCTCTCGAAATCCGTGCGCAACTCGGAGGAGTTTTTCAATACCTCGATGATTGCGCCGCCCGCCTTCGGCAGCATCGGCAACGCCGGAAAAGTGGTGTTCCGTGGTCCCGGCATCAATAACTTTGACATGGCGCTGGATAAGAATTTTAACGTTGGAGAACGCATCCGGGCGCAATTCCGGGCCGAGTTCTACAATGCCTTCAACCACGTGAACTTCGAGAAGGTGAACACCTCGGCGCAATTTCGTTGGCAGCAGCCCACCGTCAACGGCGTCAAGCAGCCGTTCCAATGGGTCTCGACCAATCCAAACTTCGGACAAGTCACGTCAGCCCGCAGCCCGAGGGTGATTCAGTTCGCGCTGCGGCTGAGCTTCTGAAGACCCGCACGCGCTGTAGGGGCACGCCATGACGTGCCCTGGATAACCGCTGACAAAGGCCGCGGAGTTTTAACAACAAAACTCTGCGCTACAGCCGGGCCCTTATTCAACGCCATCATGAACAACGAAAGCCGAATCGACCGCAGGAATTTTCTTAAGGCCGGCGGAGCGGGCTTGGCCGGGCTGATGTCCCCGTGGCGCTTTCGATTGGTAAGCCGGATGAGATTAAGGTGACAGTTGAGAATGGTAAGATCAGAGTCCCGGTTCCTTCGCGGCAACCCATGATAGTCTATCGCAATGGCGCGGCCGCGAGGAAAAAGATGCTGCGAGACGGTTGACGCATTCGCCGGGGGCGTATACGCCGGCGTCGTTACCCCATCTCCTTCTTCCAACGGACGGATTATGACCGATTCCAAGCAGCAATTTTTATCCAGGCGTAAATGGCTCGGACTTGTATCTCCAACCCTTGCGGCCTCGCTCGGCGGTGGCTTGTTGAGCGAAAAGAGTCGGGCGGCCGAGCCCAACAATCCTGCCACCGCGGCCGGGGGAAGTCCCGGCGCCCGGGTTTACAACATCCGCGACTTCGGCGCCAAAGGGGATGGCAAGACGCTGGACACCACGGCGGTGCAATCGGCGATTGACGCCTGCAACGCGGACCAGGGAGGGACGGTTCTCGTGCCCGCGGGCGTGTTCGTCATCGGAATCGTCGAGATGAAAGGCAATGTTACGCTGCATATTGCGGCGCAAGGCAAGCTGTTGGGCAGCGCCGACGGCAAGCAATACCACGCGGCGGATGCAATTCCGCTCAGTGGAGACACGACGCTCCGCGACGGGAACGTCGGGCTGATTTTTGCCGTCAATGCGGAGAACATCACGGTCGAAGGGCCAGGGACGATTGACGGCCAGGGCTCGCAATTCCGCAGTCCCCGCCGCGGCGTTCCGCCTCCGTCCGGGAGAGGCGGCAGCCATCGTCCCTATCATCTGCTCTTTTATCGCTGCACAAATCTCAGGGTTCGCAATATTTTTCTCGTCGCCAGCGCCTTTCATTCCGTCCGCATCATCGAAAGCGGTTTCGTATGGTGTGAGGGCATACGCATCTACAATCGCGTCAACGGCAACAACGACGGGTTCCACTTCATCAGCAGCCAATACGCCCACATCAGCAACTGCGACGTGCAATCGCAGGACGACGCCTGCGCGCTGTTCGGCAATTGCAAGTTTATTACCGTGACCAACAGCTCGTTCAGCACGCGCTGGTCGGTCTTCCGGTTCGGCGGCGGCAATCCGGAAAACGTCACCGTATCCAACTGCGTCATCTATGAGACCTACGGCTGCCCAATTAAGATGCAATTTGGCCCTGAATCCCAGGCGCAGAATATCCTCTTCTCCAACTTGGTATTGCAGGACGTGACCGGGCCGATTTCCATTGATCTTAACCACCGCGCGCGCCGGAACGCCGGCGCGAATGAACCACATCAAAACGGATTTGTGCGCAACATCATGTTCAATGGCATCCGCGCCAGGGTGGTGGCCGAAGGGCGCCAGTTTGCCGGCATGCCTTTTCCACAACATTACCGGCTGGGCGAAACGCGGCAATGCATCGTGCTCAATGCTTTGGGGGATTCGTTTCTGGAAGAAATCGTGCTCAGCGATGTTCACGTTACTTACGGCGGCGGAGGCACGGCCGAGGAGGCGCGGCGCGAGGTTCCGCAAATCGCGGGTGAGTATTTCCAAATCGGCACGCCGCCTGCCTACGGCCTGTTTGCCCGCAATGTGCGCGGGCTAACGCTCAACAGCGTTCGCTTCGAGGTCGTCAAACCCGACCTCCGGCCAGCCGTCGTGCTCGACCACGTGACGGATGTTGCAATGAACGGTTTCAGTGTGCAGGGAAACAAAGAGGCCGAATCAGTGCTGCGGTTCGCGGGCACGCACGACGCCTTGTTGAGCGCCGCACGGCTTCTCACGCCCGCCGCCGTTTTTCTGCAAGTCGAGGGCGAGGCCAACGAAGGAATTACGATTGACGGCGGCGATTTGTCCAAGGCGGCAAAGCCCTTGGCGTTCAAAAACGGAGCGGGTCCAAAAGCCGTGAAGCTACGCATGTAAATGAGCCGGCGCGGGGAACAAAATGATTTCCCTTCGCCCTGAGAATTCGACTTGGAAGGCGGAAGGGCACGGCCGGTTTTCTCAAGATTGGGCCGTCCGGGAACGCCCTCACCCACCGCGACGGGAAGCACTGCTTCCCCGTGGTTCCCCCCCTCTCCCGGAGGGAGAGGGTTGGGCCTCCAGGGGTTTTGTGATCCCTGCCCTCTCCCCCCTGTTAAACGCACCATGGATAGAGTGCCTACGCTTATGCGATGCTTATTTGCTGCAATCATACTGGCAACAATGTGCCCGTCAGTGGCGCTGCTTGGTCAATCTGGTCAATGCGCAAATCTTGACATCAAACGCAATCGACGCGACAATCGTAGCTCTGTGCCGCGGTAGCTCAGGTGGTAGAGCGCAGCCCTGAAAAGGCTGGCGTCGGCGGTTCAACTCCGTCCCGCGGCACCATGTTTGTCATTGCCTATGGCCCGCGAAAACATAATCCTGTCACAACGTGTCATAGAACAGATTACGGCAGCGGCTGGGGAGCGGATATCTCGCGCTGCTTGCGGTTCGAAGCGCTCGCCGTGATCAAGTTAACCGTCCCCCACACATCCCAAATGCGGGGATGTATGCGCCACCTGCGATGGAGAAGGTACAGGCTGGTTTCCGCAACATCGCGGCAAACTCTGGACCGAGAACGGTGACATGAGGAGAATGAGGAACCGCCATCATTACCCACCGCGTGCCCAATAGCGGTACGCCTCGATCCACTCAGAGCCGACGGGTCGCGGAGTGGGCAAAGGGATCTCCAAGATCGACAGCTTCTGCCTCACGTCGCCACGCTTACAAACAGCCACGATCTGGTCATCTTCGGTGATGTCAATTCCCGTCACCGTCACAGGAACTCCGAGAATCTCCGTCTCAAACGGAAGCTGGAGGTTGTCCTCGATCATGGTGTAAAGCCCCGTGGCCTGCTCCGACTCGTTATAGCAATCGACCGTCGCTTCTTCGACAAGCGCATCCAGTTCGGTTTTACTCAATCGAGGTTGGGAAGATTCAGGCTTCTTACTGCGCAGAGTGCTCTTCCTTGTGGTCATGAAGTTTTTCCTTTGTGCTCGCCCAGTAGCCAAAAGCCGCGGATTTAGACGGCAAGTCTATGCTAACCGCTTTCGTTTGCGACTAAAATCCAGTAATAGATCTCCTCATCGACCCCCGTCGACGGATCCGCTCCTGTGCTTCTCGAAGCATAACACGTGGGAGAGCCCCCTGTGGGACCGCGGCAGATTTAGGACACCACCGGGCTCCAGCGCATGGACGAAGCCGGTATGGTAATATGGCGCTATGGCGTCTCGGAAGATGACATTTACGCTGCCGGAAGACTTAGCAAGAAGGTTTGTGGGTCAGGTTGCGGCGCGCGACCGGTCCCGCTACCTGGCTGAAGCGCTTGCAGCCAAGCTCGCAGAACGGAAGCGCAAACTCACCCGGGCGTGCCAGATTGCCAACAGCGATCCCGAGGTCGAAGCCATTGAAAAAGAGTTTGACTCTATCAGCGGGGATGTCGCCGAGCCATGGACCGGCAGAGCCAAAGCGCGGAGACGTCTGGTGGGTGCGGCTCGATCCAACCCTCGGATCAGAAATTAGGAAAACCCGCCCCTGCTTGGTTGTGACCACGAATGTCCTCAACCGGCGCCGCAGGACCGTTGTCGTGATTCCACTCGCAAGTTCGCCCCAAGCGAGTCCACCACTGCTTATTCCAGTTCTTTGCGATGGCCGCCAGGCGGTCGCTGTTCTTGACCAAATTCGCGCCGTTGCAAAGGAGCGCCTCCACCAACGCGTGAGCGCCCTCTCCGCGGAAAATATGCGGGCGGTCGAGGATGGATTGCGTGAAATTCTGGAGTTGTAGCAGGCAGACCCTGAGCGAAGCCGAAGCACTCAGAATGACAGATCAAAAGACTTTTTCAGCGCCCCGTTAACATTACAAGGTTAAGTTCGATAGCGGCGTGTCAGGGCACGGCTTTAGCCGCTGAGGGCATCAGGGGCTAAAGCCCCAGGGATCAAGGGAAGGCGCACCGCGCGGCATGGCTAAAGCCATGCCCTGACACAGCGGTAACGCGACTTAACCCAGTATCGGTAGGGGGGCGCAGCAAGCCGCGCCCCTACAAATCCTACGGAGCTTCAATGCCGGACCCCGGCCTCACAGAGCCACGCAAAACGTCGACCGCCTTAGACACGGAGTTCGTGCGCGGCCTGGGCCTCTTTGATTCGGTAATGGTCGTGGCCGGGATCATGATCGGCTCCGGCATCTTTATCGTCTCGGCGGACATGGGGCGCAAGATCGGCAGCCCCGGCTGGCTGTTGGTGGCCTGGGCGTTCGCTGGTGCGCTCACCATCGCGGCCGCGCTTTCTTACGGCGAGTTGGCGTCCATGATGCCGCGCGCGGGTGGCATGTACGTCTACCTGCGCGAGGCCTACTCTCCGGTCCTGGGCTTCCTCTACGGATGGACTCTCTTCATGGTGATCCAGACGGGCACCATCGCCGCCGTCGCCGTGGCCTTCGCGCGGTTTTCCGGCGTCCTTTGGCCGTGGATTTCTGAAACCCATTACCTGATTGCGCCTATTCATCTTTCGAGCGGCTACGCGCTATCGCTTTCGAGCGCGCAGCTTGTAGGAATTCTGGTCATCGCGCTACTCACCTGGACCAACGGCCGCGGGCTTGAATACGGGAAACTCGTGCAAAGCTTCTTTACTCTCGCCAAGACCGGCGCATTGCTCGCGCTGATTGTGGTGGGTTTGATCGTGGCGCGCAACGCGGCGGCCATCCGGGAGAATTTCAGCCGCCTCCATTTCTGGCACGCGGCGGGTGTGGTCCCGCTGGGGCACGGATTAACCGCGGTGACGGCATTCGGGCTTTTCATCGCCATCTGCGTCTCCCAATCCGGCTCGCTCTTTTCGGCGGATTCCTGGCACGATATCACTTTTGCCGCGGGTGAAGTGAAGAACCCAAGCCGCACGCTTCCCCTGGCGCTTGCCATTGGCACGGTGCTGGTGATCGCGCTCTATCTTCTCGTGAACGTGGCGTACCTTTGCGTCCTGCCGCTTTCCGCCATCCAACACGCGCCTTCGGACCGCGTGGCCACGGCCATGCTTGCCGCCGCCTATCCGGGCGCGGGCAAGGTGCTCATGGCGGTCGCCATCATGATTTCCACGTTTGGCTGTATTAATGGCTTGGTTCTGGCGGGGCCGCGCGCTTATTATGCCATGGCTCGCGACGGGCTTTTTTTCCGCGCGGCGTCCCGCTTGAACCGGGTAAAAGTCCCCGGCTGGTCGCTGTGGATCCAGGGCGCGTGGGCGGCCTTTCTGGTGCTCCCGAGAACATATAACCCCGTAACGCACCAGTACGGGAATCTTTACAGCAACCTGCTGGATTACGTCATCTCGGCGGCGCTGATTTTCTATATTCTGACCATCGCCGGGCTTATCCGCCTGCGCAGGCTGCGCCCCCGCGCTGCGAGGCCGTACAAGGCTCTTGGCTATCCGGTCGTCCCGGCATTCTATATCTTGGGGGCGTGCGCCATTCTCGTGGTCCTATTTGTTTACCGGCCCGCCACCACATGGCCTGGCTTGCTGATTGTTCTGATCGGCTTGCCCATTTACTGGGCGTTGTCCGCCGCCAACCGAAAGAAGGCATAGCTTGCTTGTGAGAATCGCATTTGCATGGGGTGTGACCTATAACCCGAATTATTCACCAACATTGGGTTCGAGGCCGTCAGGGTGGGGTTTCAACCCTGCCGTCCCAGCCGCCCGGAGCGCGAAACGGTGAAAATGGGTCGGGCCCTCGCTTCCGGCAGGGTTAAAACCCTGCTCTGACGGTTTTGCGTGGCTCGTTCATGAATAATGCACGCTAATGAGGATAGTCATTCCCGCGCGAGCGGGAATCCAGTGCCCGGCTCACTCCAAGGGCACTTTACGCCACCGGCGGATTCCCGTCGCTTATTTTTGATTCGAGAGGACGCCTTATGTCGTGGGTCGACTTTATTCTTGGCAAGCCGTTGAGCTCTGCCGAGGAGCGCGGTGAGAAACTGGGAACTCGCGCCGGCCTCCCGATCTTCGGTTTGGATGCGCTCAGCTCTGCCGCCTACGGTCCCGAAGCTGCGCTCACGCTCCTCATCCCGCTGGGTCTGGCGGGCATTCACTACATCCTTCCCATTACCGCGGCCATCATCATCCTTCTGACGATCGTGTATTTTTCCTACCGGCAAACCATTGAAGCTTATCCCAATGGCGGCGGTTCCTACACGGTTGCGCGCGAGAACCTGGGAAATTTCGCTGGATTACTTGCCGCCGCCGCGCTGATGATTGATTACATCCTGACGGCCGCGGTGGGCATTTCTGCCGGGGTGGGCGCGCTGGTGTCGGCGGTTCCAGCCCTTCTGCCGCATACTTTGCTCCTCTGTCTGATCATCCTTTTCCTGGTGACGCTGGTGAATCTGCGTGGGCTGCGGGAGGCGGGGCTGGTATTCCTTATTCCCACCTACGTATTTATTGGGACCATGCTCATCACGATCGGGTGGGGCGTGGCGAAGGCGCTGATTGCGGGCGGACATCCGGCGCCCGTGGCGGCGCCGCCGCGGATGCACGCCGTGGTGGCGGCTCTGGGGGTCTGGGTGCTGATCAAGGCGTTTTCGAGCGGGTGCGCGGCCATGACGGGCGTTGAGGCGGTCTCAAACGGCGTTAGGGCATTCCGCGAGCCGGTGGTGAAGACGGCGCAGCACACCCTGACGACGATCATCGCCTTGCTGATCGTCTTTCTCGCCGGAATCGCTTATCTTGCGCACGCCTATCATATTGGTGCGACGGACCCCGGCGCAGCGGGCTACGAGAGCGTCCTTTCGCAGATTATTGCCGCCGTGGCGGGCCGCAAAATCTTCTATGACGTGACCATTGCATCCATCCTTGTGGTGCTGGCGCTTTCCGCCAACACCGCTTTTGCTGATTTCCCACGTCTGTGCCGGCTTGTGGCGGAGGACGGGTTTCTTCCCGTGCCCTTTGTTCAGAGGGGCCGGCGCCTGGTTTATTCGCAGGGGATCTATGCCCTGGCCATCGTCGCCGCCGTGCTCTTGATCGTGTTCGGCGGCGTGACGGACCGCTTGATTCCGCTTTACGCCGTGGGCGCGTTCCTCGCCTTTACGCTTTCCCAGGCGGGCATGGTGGCCCATTGGATTCGTAGCGGTGGCGCGAAGGCGCGGCGCAGCATGTACGTTAACGGCCTCGGCGCGGTGGCCACCGCCAGCACGGTGATTGTGATTACGGTCTCCAAGTTTGCGGAAGGCGCGTGGATTACCACGTTGATTATCCCCGCCATCATCATCCTGATGTACTCCATCCGGCGCCACTACGATCAGGTCACGCGAGAAACTGCAGAACCCAATCCGCTCAGCTTGCGTGGATGCGAAAGACCCATTGTCGTGGTTCCCCTTCTCGGCTGGAATAAGGTCGCGGAGAAGGGGTTGCAATTCGCCTTGACCCTTTCTTCCGAAGTGCAAGCCGTCCACGTAGAAACGGAGGACGAAAAGGATGACCTGGCTGCGCGCTGGAGCAAGTGCGTCCAGGCGCCCGCCATCGAGGCGGGACTGCCGGCGCCTCCGCTGACCGTGGTGAAATCTCCCTATCGATTCATCGTAAACCCGATCGTGGATTTCATTCTGGAACTCGAGCGCAAGAATCCTGGCCGCCAGATCGCCGTGGTTGTGCCGGAGCTGGTGGAACACCACTGGCATCAATACCTGCTCCATAACCAACGGCCGAAGTGGCTGAAGGCTATGTTATTCCTGAAGGGTACTTCTCGCATTGTCGTGATAACCGTTCCGTGGTTCCTGACGGGCTAGCCCCAACAATTTACAAGTAGTCGCTCATGTCGCTTAGCGATACCCACAAAGCACGAAACTGGATCTGGAAGGGCATGGCTTTAACCATGCCACCAGGATGCCACTTTTTCCACTCTCCCGCTGCGGCGACGGGCGGATCGCCCGTCGCC
>JBOGJX010000093.1:0-7803 GCA_050745285.1 Terriglobia bacterium | reverse complement strand
TCCCACCGCAGACCGGATGCGGGCTGCGAGGGTTAAATCCCCAGAAGAGTGCCAAAATCGCATGTTCCTTTTCATGATAGCTTGAGGGTAGCCTCCGGAGTCTACAACATTTTTCGTTGACAACGTCGCTCGTGTCCCCGGTAACAATGCTAACCCGGCGCCAGCACCATCACCATAGCCATGCGGGACACCAGCGAGATGAAGGACCGAGATCAGCAGATCATCTTTCATCTTCCGCCTAGCCTCCTAATAGATCAGGTCGAAATATGTGTTGAACGTCATATGCTGGAATCCGATGAAGTGGCCGTAGGACGGGGCAGCGACGTTGTTGAAAACATCAACGGGGTTCTGGTGGTTGGTGATATCGAAGACCTCGACAGCGCCCCGGAACTTATGCCTCTTGAAAAAGCCGAAGGGCAGAAAACGGAGGTGGAAGTCCTTGCTCACTTTGACGTCGAGCGAGTAAAAAGCCGGAAAACGGCGGCTCTCCGGCCGGCCGGAATAATTCTGGTATACGTCATAAGAAGAGTACGGAAATCCGTCGTGAATATCGAAGACCGGGCTTAAGGTGATGCCCCAGGGCACGGAAAACTCTCCCCACGTGATGACGCGGTTGGGGATGTCGGAAGGCAGGTCCGCAAAATAGTCCGGACGGATGATGGGCTGCTCAAACGGGACATAGAGCGCGCCGAGGGTATTCAAGTCGCCGCGCGCAGTGCTGCGGACATAAGAAAAGTTGACGTTCGCCTTCTCACCCGCCCGCCAGCGCGTGGTGGCTTCGAATTCCTGATAACGCGAGCCGCCTGAATTGGTAAGCAGGAGCGCATTCTTGCCGTCCGTCAGATGCTCCGGATTGACGATGAATTCGCCATACCCGCGGTTTCCAAGGTAGCTGACGCGCAAGAGCCAATTGGACCGCAGCTCCTGGTCCACCTCCAGACTCCAGGTGCGATCATAGGGAGTGGTGCCGAGATCGTTGTGGTCGACGATGATCTTCTTGCCGTGATCGCCGATGATGCTGTACTCGTTGACATAATGCTGGGGCGGCCCCAGCGGAACTCCATTGGGCGCGAAGAGGCTGATGGTGCGGGAAGGATTCTCCGCGTAATCGGCGGCGAGCATGGCCACACGATTGAAGAAGACGCCCGCGCCGCCGCGGATCACCGTGCGCCCGCTCCGGCTGGGCGAATAGACAAAACCGAATCGCGGAGCAAAGGCGTCAGGGTTGCCGATGTTTTCATTGGAGAATCGCAGGCCGTAATCGACGCTTAGGAAGTCGTTCACCTGCCAGTGATCCTGCCCGTAGCCTTCGAACTGCGTATCCTCGTCACTCAGGTGCGCCAAGCCAGAAAAATCCATACGCCCGAGAACGTTCCCGCTCGTATTCGTGATCAGCACCGGGCGCGAGTCACTCGTGCCGTGGTAAGACCGATGGAAGTAATCGCCGCCGATCTGGAAGTTGTGGACGCCGAAATATTTCTTCTGCCTGAATTGGTATGTCTCCTGCAATTCCTGCTGATCGGCGAACCGCCGGTAGGAGTTGAAATAATCGCCGCCAAAGCCGCGGGGTGTTAGCAGCATCGGCTGGATTCCCTGCCCGTGGCCGTATGTATCGAACTCGCTCGTTTGAAAAAGAGAGGTCAGAATGCCGCCGGACTTGAACAGGTAGCGGTCCACGCCGCCGATGGAATAACCGCGCTGTCCATAATCCGAGGAAGCCGATTGCGGTACCAGGGCGCTGATGTTGTCGAATTGACGCTTGGCGGGAAAGATGCGAACGTTGGCCGTCAGCAGGTGCTGGGGCGAAAAGATGTACTGGAAGGTCGTGAACGAAGAAGCCGCTTCCCTTCTCCGCAGGTTGTGGGGCCAGGGCAGTCCTTCGATGAAGTCCCGGTTGAAATCGTAGATGAAGGATTCGGCGAAGCTCAGCTTATTCTTGATCAGAGGCCCGGTGAGATAGAACCGAGGCGCGTCACCGGCAATCCCCTGGATATGACCCTGCTCGATGAAGAAGTCCGGGACGATGTCATTCAATTCCCAGTGCCAATGGTCCAGCGGCGGCTTGGTGTGAATAACGGTGAGCCCTCCGGAAAAGCGCCCGTATTGTGCAATGTAGGGACTTTTGTAAACCTGAAGCTCCTCAATGGCATCAATGGGGACCTCCACGGAAAAGGCTCCCGTGACCGGGTCCACCAGGTCGGCTCCGTCCACCAGCAGCAGGCCCTGCTCTTCGGGAGTTCCTTTGATATTCAGCTTGCCGTCCGGCGTGCGAACCACGCCGGGAACCAGCGGCAGCGCCGCTTTGAATTTCAATTCCACCAGCGGCAGCGTCATGAGTTGATTGGCGGAGAACGACACGGGAGGAGCCGCTTGCTTCGTCGAGATGCCGCCAGCCCTTGCATGCACGGTAATCTCCTGGCGGAAGACCTCCAGGGGAAGGCTAATGTGTAGTGCGGCCATCACCTTTCCGGCAACAACTTGGATATCCGGCTTGGATACCGGCTCCCGGCCTACCGCAGCGCAGGTGAGCGAATAAGTCCCCGGCATCAAAGCAGGGAACTCGTAGTTGCCGCGCTCATCCGTGGTGACGTGGAGAGAGCCTTGAGGCAGCGTATGGCCGCTCAACGAGCAAACGGCATTGGGGATCGGAGCGTTCTTATCGGTCACTACCTGCCCTTGCAGGGTTTCTGTCTGGGGCAGCGCCCAAATGAACGGCGCGATTCCCAGCAGTAGACTAGCGCATAAGACCGCTAGCCAAGGATGAGGCTTGAATGCCAATGTTTTTTTGATGTATGAAGGGCTTTGCAGGGTACGCTGCTTCCTCGGCTGAAGACCACGCAGGAGAATAGCTTGGTAGCTCTGAGCCAACATGATGTTTTTAACTCCTCGACCCAGTTTGATTCTCTAACTTTCTCCGGCCCAGGTTCAGGATGGCTTCCGCCGCCGAATGCGCCGCTCCCGGACAAGCCAATTTGCAAGCTTGGGCGTGCAGGTATTGCAACTCGGTCTGATTGGTCAGAAGGCGCGAAACGAGAGGCCCCAGGTGCTCCGGGCGCCTGGCCCAGCAACCAATCTTCCACCTTTCGATCATGTCGCAAATCCGTACTTCACCGCCCGGAAGAGGATCAAAAGCCAGGATCGGCAGTCCGGCGGCTAGCGCCTCAGCAACCGTGACGTCGCCAGGCTTGGACAGCAACAGGTCCGCAGCGGCCATCCATTCGTGTATGTTATTAACCCAGCCAAGCACGCGAAAGCGCGGATCCCCATCGCATTCGCGCCGGAGTTTCTCTTCCAAGCGATGATTCATTCCCGTAATGCAAGTGATCTGGACCGGACAAGTCAACGCCCGGATTCCTGGCAGGATTCGAGAGGGCTTTCCATAGCCAGTACCGCCAAAGAGGATCAAGAGAAGTGGAGTGTTGAGTTCGAGCAGGTGCCGGCATCGTGCCGTCATTCGATCCGGCAAGGACATAAAGGCGGGATGAATCGGCAGTCCGCATGGGAGAATTTTAGCGTGGGGGACGCCAGCAGCCGCCAGTTGGGTGGCGACTTCACCCGGGGCGCTAATATAAAGATCCACCTCGGATTGCGCCCAAGCCCGGTCAACGTCCAATCCCACGGCTGCCACGAGGGCAAAGCGAGCACGGCTCTCACGTTTGAACATGGCTGCCAGCTCACACATTCCCACTTCGGTGGCGATCACAACATCTGGGTTAAAGTCTCGAATGAACCGGAATAAGGGTTGCGCACCCCGGCGATATAGCCAGGAAGGGGCGGTAGCGTCGCTCCTGTGCTGGATGCCCTCAATCCACCCCCAGACGCCAGGCCAAAACTTGAGCGGAATCTCGTAAGAGTTGTAATAGCTGCGAAACCAGTGGCTGACGTGACCGAGGCCGTCTGCCACTTCAACTCTCAGATCAGGATGGATTTCGATCAGTGCGTTCTTGAGGGCGTGCGCCACTCGTTGATGCCCCGCGCCATGCGAAACTGTCAGGATAAGAATCTTGCGGCGCCCCGCGCCGTTGCAGAAAGCCGGTGGCACACCGGCAGGTTGTTTTGAAACTGCGGGTCCAATGCGGCGCTCAATCGACATGGCACTTATTTCCTCTAGTGGTTTTCCCGCAAAGTGAAGGAACGGAGCGGCCAGCATTCACGCCTGGCCGCCCCTGGAAACTTAAAGCTGGTTACTTCTTCTTTATCGGCTTCGCATCAGTATCCTTGCAGACCTTACCTTTGGGAGGCGTGAATGGGCTGGGCGACTTTGGGTTAAGGTCGTTAGTCAAATCGTTCAGCGCGCAACCCACCAAGAATGCATTCTCCTGCGCCTGCTTGGCTGCCAAGATGGCGGAATTCGCTGCCGCAGTGGCAGCCTTGGACTGGGCAGTTGCCTTAGCTGCCGTTTCATTGGCATCCCCGGCCCGCTCCATTCCTACGGCGCCCAAGATCACGCCAACTCCACCTGCCCCCACCGCGGCTGCTTCTAACACCTCGTTGTTGCCAATGAGCTTCTGGCTCACACCTGTCTGGGGTGCGTTCTTCACCTTCGGTCTTATCACGATGGTTTTTCCCTTAGCCACGTCGATTGTGTGGCCGTTTCCTTGCACACGGAAAGTCCCTTCCTTGGTCGTCACCACCACAGAGCCATCAAGCATTGCTACCGCGCCCATGGCTTTGAAGCCTGGGCTTGGCGTGACGGAAATGCCTCCTGCTTGAACCTGGAACTGCGGCCCGCGGGCGGGGTGAAATAGCAAGACCTGACCCTGTTTGAGGCGCAGCGTTACCGTGTTGGAGTCCCGCACAAACGAGGCGGCCGTGTTCTGGCCAAACGCCATGCGGCTTCCCCCATCCAGGGCTACAACGGCCGTCCCGTCCTTTACATGAAGGTTGTCACCGCTGAAGACCACGGCGTTGGGTACAAGCGTTTGGCCATCCATGCTTGCATTGAGGGTTCCCGCAACCATGCCCACGGCGGCTGAACCGGCGAGGCCTGCGAGCGAAAAACCCATCACAGCAATAGAAAGCAACAGAGCAATACGCAACCGGCCAGACATTTCTTGAACTACTTTCATATTCTCAACTCCTTTTATAAAATTAGGCGCCGGATAACCTTAAGCGCCTTATGATGCCTTCCGGCGGTTGGGCTAGAAACGCCGGGTCAAACCAAACAAGAATGCGTGAGCCTGATAGGCTCCGGTAGTGCTACTCAATGCGGAGTGATAAAAGAGCACGGAGAATTGAAATGACCAGTGCTGATTCAGGTCGTAGGAGTTGCGGAAGGTGGCGATGAAGCGTGGGTTTGAACGCCTCTGCGCCACAAAGGACAAGGGCTTTAGAGCCCGTATTACGGGGCGGGTGTAAGTCTCTTCTCCAAGGCTGAAATCATAGTCGTAATGGAAGCGGCCCTTGTGTCCTTGGAAATTTACCAATCCCGAGTTGGCGATGTAGCGTTTCGGATTGAAGTAGCCATGGAAGAGATCCAGTTTGGCGAACGAGAGGCTTTCGAGCTGATATCCCACTGTGACTCGCACCGGTTTTTGCCAAAGGACATGGCGAATCTCCCCATGACCTCCACGGAGGCGATTAGAGTCGCTATATTGGTCTTGGTAATAGGTCAGATCCAGCCCTGTCGATTCGGGAAGCAGGTAGTGAATATGGCTGGACCAGCCTCGCTCGGTTAATCCCAGCCTTGCCGCAACCTCGGTAGGAGCGACAATGTTTTGACCAAAGTTGTAAGAAAGCTGCAGTCGCGACGTTGGGCTGTAGTTGAAGCCACCATTGTAAATGGGCCGCACCATGCCCCTCCCGAGATAACTGGCTATTCCGCCGCCCCCCGTCAGTGTGAATTCATCATTAATCCGGAATTCGGTCGAGTCTCTCAGCGAGGCGATGCCCAGGGCCAGGGTGGTTGTCGAACCGGCGTCCTGGGCTTCCGAGGCTGGCACCCCTTCGCTCGATGCGCTCCGGAAGGCGACTCGCCGGTATTCGCCGGTCAGATGGCTGCGCCAGCGATCTCCGTAAGCAAAGCTCAAGGTTTGGGGGAGAGTCAGAATCTGGTTTCCCGCCCCGTCGCTCAGTAGGTATGCGTAATTGTGGAACTCCATCTTGACCGGCGTTTCGGCGCCTTTGGTTTCCAGATGTTGTAGTAGGAGCTTGGATCTCCGCGCTTTGGGGTTTAAGCTCAGGGCGCGTTTCAGACTCCGCCAGGCTTCGGCCCCGTGCCCTTCCTCCAACTGCACCTCGCCCAATGACTCCCATAGCCGGTAGTCATTGGGCTGCTTGACAAGCACACGTTTCAATAGCTGTTCGGCGTGGTCGAACCGACGTTCATAAAAATAGGTACGGCTGAGTGCCCAAGCAGCATTGGCGTTCGAGGGGGCCTCGCTCAAGGCTTGCTTGAGCGGCCCTTCAGCTTCCGCGTATTGGCCTGATAGGTTATAGGTCTCGCCTAGCCCAATTTGGGCGTCCCTGTTATGCGGATCGCGATGGAGCAGCGACCGGTAAGTTGCCTGCGCGGATTTGAATTGTCCGGATAAGAGGTGGGCTTTAGCTAGGCCTAGTAATCCATCTGCGTTGTCCGGCTGGTTTCGCAACACTTGGCGATATAGGTCAACGGCGCGTGGATAATCCCCTCGCCTCAAAGCACTTTTCGCTTGAACGAGAGCTTGCTGGTTTCCGTGTTGTGGCGGCGCTGCCCCTCGAAGCCTCAAGGGGAGGACGGTGATCAATAGAATGATCAGCCAGCCCAGGGAAAAGCAGCGCTTTAAGGCAAGTTGATTTTCATCCATGCGCCCGCCAAGCCAAAGCGGGTGGGTCATCAGATCACGGGCTGGTTTTCGGAGGCACAACTTCTTCATAGCTGGCATGTTCCTTTTTCTTCGACGGCCGGTTGACGCGGTCAACTGATTAAGTAACAACCCGCTGCCGGAAATCGTATTGCTATCCCGGCAGCGAGTTGGATTCTGGCGCGTCACGTGAAAGGCGCGTACTGGCTTTTCATATGGCGGCCAGGGGTTCACCTCATTTCAGCTATCACGTCCGGCCCCATGATCTCCTGCAGGTCAAAAGTTTGTTCGATGTTGAGATCCTGAGTGGACTCGATTGGCTGAACCTTGCCCGGGATGGTCGATGGCAGCGCCTTAACCTTAAGGGTTCCTTTCTTCAAGGCTGGGGCCTCAAGGCCTTCGGCTGGTTCCATCGCCGTTTCTGGACCGGTATCCATGGCAGCAGCGCCAGTGTCCACGTGTTCACCGTTGAACTCGCCCTGCTGACCCACGTTAGGTCCCGCCTTCGACTGCTGGGCTATCGCAGAGGGTGAGAAACACAGCAGCGAAGCTCCCACCACTGCCGAACCCAGCATCCAAAGAAGTCGGCTTTTCATTCCTATCACCTCCTTTCTGCGTCATCGCCTCGCAGAAGCGATGAGGCGCACTTCAAGTCTTAAGCAGTTAAGACATTCTGTCAAGCTAAATCTTAATGCTTTAAGACATCTGGCAAAACTAAATGGCTGGGCCCTTAGAACTGCAAGATGATCTGGGCTGAATTATGGATGGGCCGGGAAGTTTAGAAGTTATTCCCCGCTTGATTCTCGCCACCGTCAGGCACTTCGCCGCCGCCTACTACAGGCCTGCGGCTCAGTACGGTCAATGCAATGCTTGCCGCTGCCGAGTGCCACGAAGGAGGAGAGGTATGATGCGTTTGAGGAATCGATTCGCTCCATACGGGCTCTCCAGAGACCTGCGGAGTCGATAAGGCCGTGCTAGGATGATTAACTGAATCAATTTTTTTCAATGATTCTGGAATAAG
>JBOGJX010000092.1:0-7257 GCA_050745285.1 Terriglobia bacterium | reverse complement strand
GCCTTGGTCCGTGGCGTGATGCAAGCCTCGAAAGACTCGGCCGAAAGACACCACGTTTTGCGGTCGATATCGGCAAAAACAGGCGTGGCGCCCACGTAAGTGATGGGGGCCGCTGAAGCGATCCACGTTATGTCGGGTACGATTACCTCATCTCCGGGGCCAACGCCGAAGGCCAGCAAAGACAAGTGAATGGCTGATGTGCAGGACGGCAGGGCCATGGCAAAGGGCAGCCCCACGTACTCCGCAAAAGCCTTCTCAAAACGCTCGTGATATATGCCTGCGTTTGAGTACCAGGCGTTCGTTACGGCGTCCGTTACGTAATCAATCTCCTTTTGCGTGATCCAAGGGCCAGCCACCGGGATTCGCTCCATGATCAATCCTTTATGCACTTGAGGTAGCCGTTCGGCGCGACCGTGATGAGGAGCTTGCTTTCGATCTCTTCGTCGATAACAAAGCGCTCGGAACTTTTCAAGAACTCCCAAACCGCTGTCTTGGGATTGTTTCCTTTACCCCATGGGCGGTCGGGAAAGGAGTCTTCGGGCATGTCTTCAATGACAGTATCAAAAACCACGAGATAGCTGCCTTTTGTGACCAGCGGCGAATAGATCTCCAACTCCTTCAGGACGTGCTCATGCGTGTGACTCGAGTCCAAGGCGACGAGTACTTGTCTTCTGGCTTTTGCAGCCTCATGAACCTTCTTTACCACGGCTTTCTCAGTTGAGGGTCCCTCGATCATCACAATGCGCTTAGACATCGGGTGGCGGTCAATTTGGGCCCGGTTGTGCTCCCGGATATCCACGTCAATTCCCAGAACCTGCCCGTCGCCGCCAATCAACTCAAGCACCGATGCGTAAAAAATAAGGCCGCCACCATGTGCAATACCAGTTTCAATGATGAGGTCGGGCTTTACCTTCCAGATGATTTCTTGCATAGCGATGATGTCTTGCGGGAATTGAATAATCGGACGGCCAAGCCAAGTGAAGTTATATGAGTACCGATATTCGCAACTCTTCAGGAATAATCTGTGCGAGAGCGTGGAGAGCTCGCTATCGGCAGCCATTTCCGAAATCTTCAAGGAGTCACTAGGATCGTTATGGCTCACGCCTTACCCCTATGTCACATTTTCCTGCTGAATTCTTGCGGGATTTCCGAACGCGACCTTTCCGTCAGGAATATCTTTCGTAACGACGGCGCCCGCGCCCACGATGACGTTGCTGCCGATCTTGATCCGTGGCAAAACAACGGCTCCAATCCCGACAAGAGAATAGTCACCCACCCGAACGCAACCCGCAAGCGCTGCACCGGGAGCTATGTGTACCCCACGCCCTAATACGGACTCGTGATCAACGCTGGCGGACGTGTTGACAATGCTCGCCTCTCCAATCACCGCCTCCGCGCATACGCTCGCGTTGGCAAGCACTTGGCAACCTTTCGACAGAACCGCGTTGGACGCTACGAAGGCCGTAGGATGGACCGCCGTGATAGGCTGTACTCCATTCCGTTCAAAAAATCTTTGGATGTCTGCGCGATCACGCCCTCGAGCCCCACCGATGGCAACCAAGCCAGCCGTTTCTAAGTCCCCATTCTTGGATTTCCATTCACGAAATCCCGCCTCCGTATAATAGATGGGGACATCGGAGAAAGGAGGCTGAACCTCCGTGTCATTGTCAAAAATCGCCACGAGATTGTATCCCAGCCGGTCCGTCAGCTCGCGGAGAACCTTTGCATGGCCTGTTGCTCCCCAAAAGACAATTCTCTTCAGCATTGGTAATCGGGGTAGTGAGAGTCTCTATCCGAAATAATGATTCCCTCAGCAACCGGCCACTGGATGGCGAACACCGGGTCATTCCACCGCACGCCGCGAGCGCATTCGGGATCATAGAACTCCGACATTTGATAGAATACCTCACTACTATCTTCTAGCGTTTGGAATCCATGGCCCACGCCATCGGGCACGTAGAGCATCTTTCGATTCACGGCGGAGAGCTCGACTGCTATCCACTGCTTGAAGGTTAATGATTCCCGCCGCAGATCGACGATTACGTCATAAATGGCGCCCTGAATACACCGTACCAGCTTGGTTTCCGCGTGCGGCGGAATCTGATAATGAATCCCGCGCAGCGTTCCCTCTTTTTTGTTATAAGAAACGCTGCATTGAACCACCCGCGGATTTAATCCGTGCGCCTCGAATTCCCTTTGGCAAAACGTTCGGGCGAAAAATCCGCGCTCATCCTCGCGACGCTCGGGCTCGATGATAAAAGCGCCTTTTAGTTTTGTCTCGGTAAAAACCATTCGGGCCTAAAGAGCCTGTGTGAAAACGGCGAATAATCGCTGTAGCGGCGTCTCGCCGCCGATCCCTTTGTAGTCGCCCCGCAGCCAACTTATTCCGGCGAAAGCGGGAAGTGGGCCCTTTATTATGGATTCCCGCTTTCGCGGGAATGACAACGGCAGCGGGGACGCCGCCGCTACAGCCGCAGTTGCCACACAGGCTTAAACAACTTTCATCTCGGGTATTGGGATGACAAACCGCCCGCCGCGGCGGCGGTACTCGGCCTGCTGGTCCATAATTTCCTCGGCAAAGTTCCAAGTCAATAGGAGGACGTTGTCAGGCTGAGATTCCAGCAGCTTCGCTGGTGGAAAGATCGGTAGGCGCACCCCTGGCATATACAGACCTTGCTTATAGGTGCTCCGATCCACAACAAAGTCCAGCGTCTCGCGGCCAATCTCGCAGTAATTTAAGAGTGTGCTGCCCTTGGCTGCAGCCCCATAGGCTGCCAGCCTCTTTCCACTTTTTTTAAGTTCGCTCAACCGCTGTCGAAGATCTCCCTTCAGTTTTTCAACGCGTTGAGCGAAACCCTGATAAAAGGAAAGCTGATCAACCCCACTTGCATGCTCCTCTGCAATCATGGCCGTTACCGCGGCGCTCGGCTCTGCCGACCCACGGGGGACGGCAAACAGCCGCAGCGACCCACCGTGAATGGGCAGCCGTTCGACATCCTGGAGAATTAGCCCGTGACGCTCGAAGAGGTGATGCAGCGCGGTCACAGAGAAGTAGCAAAGATGCTCGTGGTAGATCGTGTCAAATTCGCAACGCTCGATCATCTCCTTGACGTAGGGAACCTCGATCACCGCCACGCCATCTTCTTTCAGGAGAATCCGCACGCCCTCGATCGTTGCGTTTAGGCCGGGAACGTGCGCCAGAACGTTGTTGGCATGGATGATGTCTGCCTGGCGTCCCTCCTGCCGAAGCCGTCGCGCCAGGTCAGCGCCGAAGAATTCGCAGAGCGTAGGGATGCCGCGCTCCTTCTCGGCAACCTGTGCGATGTTGGATGCCGGTTCTATCCCCAGAACCGGAATACCCGCGCGCTTGTAGAATTGGAGCAGATACCAATCGTTGCTGGCAATTTCCACCACCAGCTTGCTCGCATCCAATCGCTGCCCGGCGATCAAGCGATGGGTGATGGATTCGGCGTTGCGGACGGCAGTGTCAGAAAAAGAAGAGAAATACGGGTAGCTGTTGAACATCGTCTCGGGTGGAACCGTTTCCAGAATTTGAACCAGGGAACACCCCGGACAAAAAGCAAGTTCCAAGGGAAAGACGGGTTCCGGCAGACTCAACTGTTCACGCGTTAGCAAGGCATTGGCCAGCGGCGTCCGCCCCAGGGAGAGGACCGGCTCCAGGCCGGAGCACCCGCAGGAACGGCATAGCGCGTCCGAAATCGTCACGCCCTGCCTCCTCTAAAAAAGCCCGAGTACCAGTCGATAGTTTCCTTCAATCCTGCCTCTAAGCTATAGGTTGGTGTCCATCCCAGCACCCGCTTCGCCTTTTCCGAAGAAAGATACTGATTGCGGATCTCACCCTTGGCCTCGTTAAGCACTGTGACCTTAATGTGGTCGCACTTCATGATCTTGCGAATCGTGTTAACGATTTCTATGACCGTCACCTGCGATTCGGGGCTAAAATTGAAACTTCCGCCGCGAACCTCGGGCGAATCCATATGCTCGGCAAGAGCGAGATAGGCGCTCGAGACATCCTTGACGTAGACGTAATCGCGGATATATTGGCCATCACTGCGGATCGAAGGTGATTCTCCGCGATACAACGACCGGATGGCGCCGGGAACGATCCTGGTCCAATTCAGGTCGCCGCCGCCATAGATGTTACCGCAACGGGCAACGGCCACGGGGAGGCCGTAAGTATAGAAATACGACTGGGCGATGAGGTCGGCACAGCTCTTGGAAACCTCATAGGGTTGGCGGCCCTGCAAGGGCATATTCTCTGTATAAGGAAGCTGCTCGTGTTCGCCGTAGGCCTTGTCGCTTGAGGCGATCACCACACGCTTGACAAGATTGCGGTGAAGGCGGCAAGCTTCAAGTAAATTCCAAGTCCCTTGAATATTGGCTTCAAATGTTGCCAGCGGTGAGTGAAAGGCCACGCCGACAATCGCCTGCGCCCCTAGATGGATTACGGTGTCGATTTCGTATTCAACGATCGCGCGTTGCAAGTCACTAAATTTCTCTAAACGTCCGTTCACGACGGTCACGCGGTCGATCAAGCCGCTACGGTACAACTCGGATTGGGGGTTCGCGTCGAGAACAAGGGCAACGACCTCGGCGGCCTGGCTTGCCAAGTCCTTGACTACCCAGGATCCCACAACGCCCGTAGCCCCAGTCACCAACACACGGCGGGCCGCCCAGAAATGGGAATCATTCACCATCAATCCCAAATCCTCCAGGGAGCGCCTTTTTTCCATAATTCGTTCATCTGTGTGAAGTCGCGGTAGGTATCCATGCTGTGCCAGAAACTGCGATGCAGGTAGCCGATAAGCTGCCCCTCGCGCGCCAATTTCTCCAGAGGCTCCTTTTCCAAGATGCAGCCGTCATCGGGGGTCAGGTACTCTAACATGCGGCGCTGGAAAACGAAGAAACCACCGCTAACAAAGCGCTCGTCCTCGGCTGGCTTCTCGTTGAATTCCGCAACCAAGTCCCCGGAAAGCGAAAGCTCGCCGTACCGCGACGCGGGTAGGACGCCCGCGACGGTCCCGATTTTTCCCTGCTTGAGGTGAAACTCCAAGAGCTGGCTAATGTTGATGTCGGCCACACCATCCCCATAAGTCAGCATGAAGTTGTCCGCAGTAATATACTGCTCGACCCTCTTAACGCGCGCCCCGGTCATCGCATCAGCGCCTGTATCCACAAAAGTTATCGTCCATCGCTCCTGTTGGTTATCGGTGTGAACCAGCGGGCTCTCGGGAGAATTCAGGCGGAGCGTAAAATCGCTATGCATGTAGCGATAATTCAAAAAGTACTCTTTAATCATGTGCCCCTTGTAGCCGAGGCACAACACGAAGTTGTCGAAACCAAAGTGGGCGTAGATTTTCATGATATGCCAAAGAATGGGCTTTCCACCCACCTCGACCAGTGGCTTGGGGCGAAACTCCGTCTCTTCCCTCAGGCGGGTTCCCATACCTCCGCACAATATAACTACTTGGGGTTTCATATGACGCACGCTAACGGATCGTCCGGTATTGGAATCTTCGAGCCGTCTGGATTGCTTGCTATACATGGCGCATTAAGTGTTTGCGCATGGGTGGTCAGCAGAGCGTCAGGGTATGGCTTCAGCCATGCCACAAGGGTTGCCCGAGAATTATTCAGGGCTTCAGCCCCTGAGGGCCCTCAGCGGCTAAAGCCGGTTCGGATCCTGCGTCCCTCAGCGGCATGGCTAAAGCCATGCCCTGACGCTCTCCACGCGAATCCACTTGGTGCGCTCTGGGTATAGCTATTCTTTCAGCCTCAACGAACAGCGGTTTCACACGGCGCCGCGGCCTGATCACCCACTCTGACGTACGCGATGTCAAGCGCCGCCATTTGTTTCGCCGAGAACATATTGCGGCCATCAACGACCAGCGGATGCAGCATTGAAGCTCGGATTTGATCCCAATGGCTATTGTGGAACTCCGTCCATTCTGTGAGAACCAGAAGGGCCTCGGCCCCTGCAGCAGCCGCGTAGGCGTCTGTGCAGCAATGCACCTCGGGAAGCTCGCGCTGCGCGTTCTTCATAGCCTGAGGATCGTAGGCCTGGACTTCAGCGCCTTCGGCCAACAGGCGACGGACGATGGCCATGGCCGGAGAGTTCCGGATATCATCCGTGTTGGGCTTAAAGGCAAGGCCCCAAACGCCGATTTTCTTTCCATGTAGGCCATGCGGGCCGCGCCGATCGCCCAGCGCTCTATTGACCTTTCCAACGAAGCGGCCCACGCGGTTCTGATTGATCTTTTCCACTTCCTTCAGAAGGGAAAAATCGCACCCGTGCTTTTCAGCGACGTGAATGAAGCCCTGAACGTCTTTGGGAAAACAGGAGCCGCCGAAGCCGATGCCGGGCCTTAAAAACGACGGCCCGATGCGGTGATCAAGCCCGATGCCTTCCACAACCTTTTGCACGTCGCCACCCACAGCCTCGCACAAATCAGCCACCATATTAATGAATGAAACCTTCATCGCCAGGAAGGAGTTGGCTGTGTGCTTGATCAACTCGGCGCTCTGCGTGTCCGCAATGACCACGGGCACGGGCTTCTCGCTCGCATGCCGCATGTCGTGAATAGGACACTCGAAATCCCGCTGTATGATGGGGTGGTAAATCTCCTTCACCGCTTCGGCCGCCGCGGGCATTTCCGCTCCGATGACGATCCGGTCAGGATGCAGAAAATCCTGAACCGCTGAACCCTCGCGCAAGAATTCCGGGTTGGCAACCATGTCCCATTGAAATGCGGAATGCCCGTTTCTCCCCGGCCGATTCTTCGAAAGCAGCTCGTTCAGGCGGCGGCAACTTCCCACGGGAGCCGTGCTCTTCTGGATGATCAGCCGGCGGCCGGACGCTGTCTGGGAAATTGTCTGCGCAACCTGTTCGATGGCGGAAACGTCGACCTCGCCGTTATCATCAAGCGGCGTCCCCACGCAGATGAACAGCGTCTCGCAAGCGACAACAGCCTTTTCCGTCGAGCTGAATTCAAGCCGGTGCGCGCTCCGGTTTTTTGCGATCAGGTCTTGCAGGTGAGGCTCAAACAACGGCATCTGGCCGGCTTCAAGGACGCGCAGTTTTTCCGGGTTATTCTCGGCGCAGGTGACTTGGCGCCCCGTCTCCGCGAGACACGCCGCCGTGGTGAGACCAACGTATCCCGCGCCGATGACTGCAATCTGCATAGTGCTGTCGCGTTGCGACACCCGCAAAGCCTGAAAATACAGCGGAAGGGCACGGCT
>JBOGJX010000091.1:0-32307 GCA_050745285.1 Terriglobia bacterium | reverse complement strand
GTTCATGCTGATTTGAGCTACCCACGGAACCTGCGCGCCGTTCGCGATAATCTCCCGCAGGAGGGCCTTGGTGCGCTTGCGATTGATGGCGAAATTGTCGTCGATGAAGAAGACCGCAATTTTGCCCTTCTGGCGTTTTTCGAGGGCTTTCAGCGAGAGCAATTCTTTCACGATGCTTTCGTTTGACCGGAAGCGGATGGAATCACCGAAGAACCCCGTGACCGTGCAGAACTCGCATCCATAGGGGCAGCCGCGTCCCGATTCGATCGGGATCATGTAAAAGCTCTCCCATGTCATGCCCAAGCTGGTGAGGGCCCGGGTTGCGAGCTTGGGAAGCCGGCGGAACAGGTTGAATTGGCCAAGCTCCATCTTGTCCCAGGGAATTTCCGGATAGTCGGCGAGAGTCGGTTTCACCTCTTTGCCGTTTTCATCGAGAGGAGCATAGACTTCCTGGAGAGCGCCTCGCTCGGCATCGGCAATAATGCGCGGCCACACCTGGTCCGCCTCACCGAGCGCTACGGCGTCCACGTGGCGCGGACCGCCATCGCGGCCTAGCGGTTCGTTAGGCACTTCGGTGACGTGCGGTCCTCCCATCACGACGGGAATTCCCGCCGCCCGAAGCGCGTCCGCCATGCGGTACGCCTTCGCGGCCATCCGCGTCATGGCGCCGATTCCGGCCAACCGGACCTGATTCGCGCGGGCATACTCCACCAACTCATTTTCGCTCATGTGATGAGCATTGCCATCCACTAACAATACGTTGTGAGGCGCAGGCGTCAGGGACTTCAGAAGGAACATCCAAAGGTGCGGCATGAAGTTGTTGGTAACTTCGTTATCCGGGTTATACAACAGAATATTCACTTCGCCTCTCTTCCGCGGTCATGACGCGGGCCTGCAACGCAAGGAGCAGGCAATTCCCCATCAAACTCTGCGGCAGGTATCTTATCGCCAAACGGGACGAAATACTCAACTTTATTTGCGCATGCCCAGGGCGCCGCATTAGGGCATCCTGAAGATGAAATGTGGGTTGCGACTCCCCTTCTAATCCAGATGGTGAGTTTTGGCTATTTCCACAGCAGACGCCATGCGTCTACGGCGTACCACTTGGTGTGAAAATGGCGTAGCGCGCTGCTTGCTGCGCCCTGGGCACGCCATGGCGTGCCCCTACAAAGAATGTCAGGCAGCACGTTCATTTTCAACGTGGCGTCGGCCAATTTTCAGTATAAACATGCGGAAGGGCTCTTCAACGTCCGGCAAGGTGAAGAGGTTGGTGAATCGGAGATTTCTCCCGCTAAGCGTTCGGAAAGCCCTTCAGCCCTTCTCAACCTGCTCGAATTTTTCGATCACCACGAGGGCCACGGTGACCACGGTCGCCAAAATCGTCAGCGCGCGCTTAATCTTCTTCAGGGTAAACATGGCGTGGACTCTCAAAACTCCATCCTGGTGGATTTGACTATCATCTAATTATAACCCTCGACCGCTATTATTTTCACTTCAGCGCCCTGGGATGAAGTGTCCATCATAAAATAGTGCATTCGAGCGCGGCCTGCGGAGCGTATTTAAGGAATGAGAAGAAGATCTTGAAAAGGCTGTTAGCTATAGAGGAGACAATGGGCGGGATGCCGGCGCCGGGCGATGACGCGGGATTTGCCGAAATCGTTCGCGAGCACCAGGCAATGGTGTTCAGTGTGGCCCTCCACTTTCTCGGACATCGCGAGCTGGCGGAAGATCTAGCGCAGGACGTCTTCATCCAGCTTTACCAACATCTGGACCGCATCCAGTCCCGGGTTCACCTGCGGTTCTGGCTGCGCAAGGTGACGGCTCACCGCTGCATTGACGCTGCGCGCCGCGCAGCCGGCTCTCGCTGGGTAAGTCTCGACCAAACGCCGGAGCCTGCGTCCTGCGAGGCGCCCTCCGATCCCATCCTTGCGGAGCGGCTGCGGCGGGTGCTCGGGAGCCTTCCCGCGCGGTCGCGGATGTTGGTCATCCTGCGCTATCAGGAGGAGCTTGAGTTGCATGAGATTGCCGAGATGATGGAGATGCCTCTGAACACGGTGAAAAGCTCTCTTCAGCGCGCGCTGGCGCTGCTGCGGGCGAAGCTCTCCCGATCGGTTGAAGGGGTAGGGACATGAAGCCATTTGAAGATGAGCTGCGTTCGCTGCTTCGCCGCCAGGAGCCGCCGGAGGGCTTCGCCCGTCGCGTCCTCGATCGGCTGAAGAGTCGCCCGAAGCCGCGCTCGCGCCGGTTCTGGAACGTCCGGCCGATGCGGCCGGCATTCCGGTGGGCAGCCGCTGCCGCACTAGTTTGCGCGCTGCTTGGCATGGGGGTCGCGCGATACCGCGAACGGCAAAGGGATAGGGGAAGAATGGCGCGAGCCGAGGTCATTCTGGCCCTGCGCATCACCACCGCGCAACTCGATGGGACTTTCAGAAAAGCGCTGCTCGCAGGGGCTGGAACTCCTGGTGTTCCAAGCAGCAGGCGTCGGGATGATCTGAGGCGAAGCCTCGCCGTACCGTAAGCGAAGCGTCCCTCACCCGCCGCGACGGGAAGCGCTGCTTCCCCGCGGCACCCTCTCCCCTGGGGAGAGGGCAGTAGTCACAGATTTTTTTCGGGGAGTCCAGCCCTCTCCCTTTGGGAGAGGGTGGCCCGCGTAGCGGGACGGGTGAGGGGTCACGCCTCGTCGGTCTGAGGCGAAGCCTCGTTAGAAGTTAAGGAGGAAGTAATGAGTAAACAAAAAAACGTCTGGCAGCGCCATCCGGCGCCATCCGGAATCATGAAATATGTGATGGTGTTCGGCATTCTGCTGCCTCTGTTTGGGCCGCTGGCGGCGCGGGCGCAGAGCGCCAAAATCCAGTTGGACCAGCTCCAGAAGCTGGCCAGCCGAGCACAGGAGGTTACAGATGTTACCTTGGACCAGAATATGCTGCAAATGGCTCTGAACTTCATGTCCAAGGACAACTCGCCTGGCGACGCCGAGACCCGGCAGTTGGTCAAGCAACTGAAGGGAATCTACATCAAGGACTTCGAGTTTGCCAAGGCAGGCATGTACACGCAGGCGGATATCGACCAAATTCTGTCGCAGGTCCACGCGCATCCCTGGGAAAGGATTATCTCCGTCCGGAACGAGAAAGAGGGCGAGAATGATGAGATCTACATCATGCGCAGCGGGAATAACATCAAGGGCCTTCTCATTCTCAGCGCGGAGCCTAAAGAGTTGGCGGTGGTCAACATCGTTGGCCCGATTGATGTGAAGAGCCTCAGTCATCTAGAAGGTAAGTTTGGCATACCCAAGATCAATCTCAAGCCATCGAACGCGCCAAAGCCGGCAAAGTGATCGTTCAGCGTGTAGCGCAGACTTTTGCATTTAAAAGTCTGCGGCCTTTCATCCGGTTCCAGTCAAAAGCCGCAGAGTTTTAAAGGCAAAACTCTGCGCTACAAGGCTTTCCCGAAGCCCTATTCGTATCTCAAGGCTTCCATCGGATTGACCTTCGTGGCCCGGCGCGCAGGGATGTAACACGCGAGCAGCGCAACGGCGGTCAGAACCAGCGAAACAACGATGAACGTCAACGGGTCAGTCGGCTTAACGCCGTACAGTAGGCTCGCCATGAGCCGCGTCAAGCCCAACGCCGCGACAATGCCGGTGCCCACCCCGATTAAGACCAGAGCCAATCCCTGGCCCACTACCAGCCGCAGCACATCTCGTTTCTGCGCCCCCAACGCCATGCGAATTCCGATCTCGTGCGTGCGCTGGGAAACCGAGTACGCCACGACGCCATAGATTCCCACTGCAGCCAGGATCAAAGCCAGAAAAGCGAAGGCGCTCAATAAGATCATGGGGAAGCGTCTCGATCCCGTCGAGTCATGCACAATGTCTTCCATGGTCTCGACCTGGGAGACTGGACGGTCCGGCAAGACCTCAGCCAGCGCCTTCTTGATGCGCGGCGCGAACGTGGCGGGAGCTTTGGTGGTGCGGACTACGATGCTCATCACCGGCCAGCCGGCTTGGGTATAGGGCCGGAAGAACTGAGGCCGCATTCCCTCATCGAGCCCCCAATGGTGAACGTCTCCAACCACGCCCACCACGATGAGACGCGGCCCGTCTGAGCCACCGAGTCTGATGGCCCTGCCTACGGGATCTTGCTTGGGCCAGTAGCGGCGCGTCATGGTCTCATTAATGACGATCACTCCGGGCGAGGTCAGCGTATCCTGCTGCGTGAACTCCCGCCCTTTCAAGACCGGAACGCCCATGGTGCGGAAGTAGTTTGGGCAAGCCACGCTGTAGTTGGCGCTCGGCATATGCCCAGAGTTCGCCGCCGGCCGCCCCTCGATTTGAAAGCGCCGGCTGTCGACGCCTTCCTCAAAGGGCAGATGAGCCATAGCGCTGACGGACATCACACCTGGAACCGCGCCGATGCTTTCGTTGATCTGCTGGCAGAATCGCGGAAGTCCGGGAGGCCCAGCGTAAATGTCCTTCTGCGGCACCGACACCTGCATGATGAGCACGTTTTTGGGGTTGAGGCCAGGATTGACACCGAGCAGTCTCGCCATGCTTTCGATCATCAGACCAGCGCCACAGAGAACCACCAGCGCCAGCGCCACTTCCGCGATCACCAGAGCGTGGCGCAGGCGGCTTCCGTCGCCGCGCGTTGATCCGCGACCGCTCTCCTTGAGCGGTTCGTTGACGTCGCCGCGCCAAGCGCCGAAGGCAGGCGCAAGTCCCGACAACACGCCTGCGAGGCACGAGACCAGCAAGGCAAAACCGAAGACGCGGCCATCGAGTGTGATGGCATTGATTGACCTTAAAGGAAGGTAAAGGAATTCGATGCGGAGAACGTGCGGCAGCAATTCGGCGCTCCAAGCCGCCAGGAGCAAGCCGCTCGCGCCGCCGAACAGCGCCAGGAGCACGCTTTCGGTCAGCAATTGCCGCGCCAAGCGCCCACCTTGCGCGCCGAGCGCACGCCGGATGGCGAACTCTTTCTGCCGCGTGGCGCCGCGGGCAAGTAGGAGGCTGGCCACGTTGACGCAGGCAATCAGCAGTACGAAGCCTACAGCAGCCAGTAGCACCAGCATCGCGCGCCGCAGACCTGCCAGTCCGAAGCTACCCATAGGCATCACCGTTGCGCCCATCCCAGCATCTTTGCTCGGATATTGTTGCACGAGGCGTTGTGCAATCGCCTCCATCTGGACACGCGCCTGGGCCACGGTGGCTTCCGGCTTAAGACGGGCGAAGCAGACGAAGCGGTTGTCGTTGCGTCCGTAATCCGTTTTGGTATAGCCGACGGGCACCCAAAGCTGCCGCTGATTGCTCCCGTACTGGAACTCAAATCGTGGCGGCATCAGGCCCACCACGGTGAAATCCTCGCCGTCGATCTTGATCGTCTTCCCCACCAGCGCAGGATTCGCGCCATACCGGGCTTTCCATAAGCCATAGCTCAGCACCACCTCATGGTCCTTCCCAGGCATCTCTTCTTCCGGCAGGAAGGTGCGTCCAAGAAGAGGCTTTACGCCGAGCACAGTGAAGAAGCTGGCTGACACGCGCAGCCCGGACACCTGTTCCGGTTCCTGCTTGCTTCCGGCGGAGAGGTTGTAACCACGACCTCCGGCGTCGAAAATGGCTATGCCTTCAAAGACAGTATTCTGTCTCTTGAAATCCCAGTAGTTGGGCGCGGAGACAACGGTCCAGTTATCCGGCCCTTTTCCAAACGTCTCCAATACCAGCACCAGACGATTCGCATCAGGAAACGGCAAAGGCTTCAAAAGCGTGTCATTGATCACGCTGAAAATCGCCGTGGTCGCGCCGATGCCGAGCGCGAGGGTTAGCACAGCAACCGCAGTAAAGCCGGGATTGCGGCGCAACTGGCGAAGCCCGTAGCGAACGTCCTGGATTGTGGTCTCGATGAAGGAGACGCCACGCGCGTCCCGGCATTCCTCTTTCGCCTGGTCGAGCCCGCCGAAGGCCAGCCGGGCCTGCCGCTGCGCTTCTTCTCGCGCGAGGCCGGATTGCATGTACTTTTGGACTTCGTGCTCCAGGTGGAATCGCAATTCTTCGTTCATCTCTCCTTCAACCGCGTTGCGCTGGAAGAGAGCACGGAGCCGATAGACAAGATCGCTTAGCATCATGAAATCTCCTCAATGCTCATCTACGCTGCCGACTGCCGCGGCAGTATTGCCCCGTCAGGCCGGTTCCGAGCGGTAGCGCAGAGTTTCCTGCTTTTGGAAACTCTGCGGCTTTTCGTGAATCCTTGAAAAAAGCCGCAGACTTTCTGGAAAGCGAAAGTCTGCGCTACACCGTAGCGCCGTTCTCTGACCGCCGGAAAATCGCAGGAATTTACCATCAACCTGTTACGCCATCTTCAGCACCTGGCCGACGGCCACCGTCAGCTTATGCCATGCATCGGCCTCCGCTTCGAGCTGCTTTCGCCCACTTCGCGTGAGCTCGTAGTATTTGGCCCGGCGATTGTTTTCCGATGCTCCCCACTTGGCCTTAATCCAGCCCCGCCGCTCCAAACGATGTAGGGCAGGGTAGAGCGAGCCTTGCCGCACCTGCAAGACGTTGCTCGAAACCTGTTGGATGCGCTCCGAGATCGCCCAGCCGTGCTGCGGTTCGAGCGCGATAGTTTTGAGGATCAGCAGGTCAAGAGTGCCCTGCGGAAGGTCGATGCTTTGTTTTGACATGTTGCCCCTTTCGCTTCTACATGAAGAGAATACGCTTGCCTTTGTCGAAGCGCAAGGGGGGATTTGCAGGTCCCACGAAAGCGGGTAGCTTACGGCATGGCTAAAGCCATGCCCTGACAGATCTGAAGAGAACTTGGCATAGTGATACTAACGAGCCTTCGGCTCAGACTGACGAGGCGTGACCCCTCACCCGTCCCGCTACGCGGGCCACCCTCTCCCCAAGGAGAGGGATGAAATACTCAACTACGTTTGATTACAGCCCTCTCCATGGGGAGAGGGTGCGCGAAGCGCCGGGTGAGGGAGACAACGAAAACTTGACTCATTCGCGTCAGGTTTCGCAAATCTAGGATTCTAGGGTTCCAGGATTATGAAACTTGGTCTGAATGAGTCAAGTTTTTTGTGATGCCTTGAGGCTCTGCCTCGTTGGCCCTGGCGGTGCGAAGGAATTTGCGGTGCGAGCACGTACCGGTCGGCGCGGCGATTAAACGGGAGGATTTCATGAGCGATGAATTGAACCGGCGCGACTTTATCAAGCGTGCCACGGCAGGCGCGGTCGGAGCCGGAGCAGTGCTTTCGAGCGTGCCCCGGAATGTGATCGGCGCGAACGATCGCGTGGTCGTGGCTGGCGTTGGAACCGGCCGCCAGGGAACCTATGACCTGCAGGATTTTTCCCACCAACCCGAGGTCGAGATCGCCGCGGTATGCGACGTCTATGAGCCGAATCTCCAGCAAAGCCTGCGCCATATCGGACACAACGTCCCACAGACCTACAAGGATTACCGCCAGGTGCTCGACCGCAAAGATATTGACGTGGTCGTAGTGGGCACACCCGACCATTGGCACCCGCTGGTCATGGTGGACGCATGCAAAGCCGGCAAGGACGTTTATGTGGAGAAGCCGCTCTCCCACACCGTGGATGAGGGCAAGCTGATGGTGGAGGCGGCCCGCAAGTACCGGCGCGTGGTGCAGGTGGGGACGCAGCAGCGGTCAGGGCTGCACTTCCAGGAGGCGGCGCGCCTGATCCAGCAGGGATATATCGGCAAGGTGAGCTTCGTGCGCACGTGGAATTATAGCAATCAATACCCGGAGGGCATCGGCAATCCGCCGGATTCGGACCCCCCGGCGGGGCTCAACTGGGACTTCTGGCAAGGGCCTGCCCCGGCACACGCATTCAATCCCAACCGCTTTGGGGTTTATCCGGACGCCTGGTCCACGTTCCGTTATTTCTGGGATTACGCGGGCGGCGTGATGACCGATTGGGGCGTCCACTTGATGGACATCGTGCAAATGTGCATGCAGGTGGAAGGTCCGGACGTGATCACCGCGCTCGGCGGCCGCTTCTATATTCAGGATAACGCCACCTGCCCGGACACGCTGCAGGTCACCTATCAATATCCCCATTTTGTGGCGGTGTATGAAAATCGCTGGAGCAACGCAAACTCCATGGAAAACCACGGCTACGGCATGGAGTTCCACGGAACGGATGGCACCCTCTTTATCGACCGAGGCGGTTTTGAGGTTTTTCCGGAAAAACGACTGGAGGGCAAGAAACCCGTGGCCGTTGGGGCGGCGATGAAGATGACGCGCGTGAATGACGCTCACCGCGACCACGTGCGCAACTTCCTCGATTGCGTCAAGTCGCGCGAGCGGCCCATTAGCGACGTGGAGATCGGCCACCGTTCCACGAGTGTCTGTCTGCTCGGCAACGTGGCCTTCCGCAGCCAGCAGCGCATCGCTTGGGATGTTGTGCGCCAGCAGCCCAAGGAAGAAAATTCCGAGGTCCAACAGCTCCTCACCCGCCACTATCGCGACCCTTGGAAGCTCTCGGTATAGCACACCGCCCCAGGTGCATGAGGCCTCTCATCGAAATGGCCCGGCGCAATATTGAATATGCGTGGGTTAGGCGACGCTCTTTGTAGGGGCACGCCATGGCGTGCCCTGGGCACGGCAAGCAGCGCCCCCTACGACATTTTCATCCCCAAGTGCCGCGCCGTAGGCGCATGATGTCTGCTCCGAAAATTCCGGTTAGGGGAGTGGAAGAAGGTCAAACGCACGGTCCGACGGCATGGCTGAAGCCATGCCCTTCCGAGGGCCTTTTCATGGCTTTGTGGGTGTCGCAAAGTGGCATAACCACTCAACAGTATGATGCGCAACGTCTTGAATGGGCGAAGAACGAATTATTGTTGCAGATTATCTGTCATCCTGCTTCTCGTCATACCTATTGGCGCCGTGAGCGCGGCATCCCCCTCACCCCTTCAAATTCACGATGCCACGAATACCACCCCTGCCGGCCCTGAAGATTTAATCGAAAACCTGCCGCTCGACGCGGCCGCGCGCGCGTCTCTCTCAGCCGCCGTCAGAAATCATCACTACATCCGGGCTGAACAGATCGTGCTCGGCGCCATCAAACAAAATCCCAAATCACCTCAACTCCTGTCCTTCCTTGGAGGTATTTACTTTCTTTACGGCGATTACCTCGAATGCGCCGTGGCCATGAAGAAGGCGGACGCGCTGGCCCCCCTCAGCAATCCCGACCGGTTCACTCTGGCCATGGCCTATGTCGTTCTGAACCACAGTGATTGGGCGCAGCCAGAGGTCGAAAGGCTTGCGCGCTCAGACCCACGGAATCCCCTCTACTTTTACTGGCTGTCGCGCATCAGCTATAACCAGAACCACTTTGACCAGGGAGTTGCCGAAGCGCAAAAGGCCATTCAGCTTGATTCCGGTTTCACGCGTGCTTATGACGACCTGGGTCTCTGTTACGAGGCGCTTGGGAAGTACGATCTTGCCATTCAGTCCTATAGGAGCGCCATTGCTCTGAATCGCGAAGGCAAACCTCCCTCGCCTTGGCCGCCGCTTGATCTCGGCGCCCTGCTGGTTAAGCTGAACAAGCTGAATAATGCGGAGCCGTTTCTTGAGGAAGCGCTGCACGATGACCCGCGATTCCCCGAGGCTCATTTCCGGCTGGGTCTGCTGCTTCAAGCTGAGGGGCGCGAGGACGACGCCATCCGGCAGTTCAAAACTGCCGCAGCCTTGAATCCAAATTATGCAGAGCCTCACTATGCCCTGGGGCGCGCGTATGAGCGAATGGGAAACCAGCGGCAAGCGCGGGCCGAATTTGCATTATTTGAAAGGCTCAAGCAGGCAAACTTGAAACGCAAGCCCCGGTAACCCTGCTTCGGTGTAGCGCAGAGTTTTGTTCTTAAAACTCTGTGGCATTTTATCCTGCCCAACAGGATGCTGCAAAACGTGTAGCGGCGGGTTTATCCCGCCAATCCGCATTGAAATCATTCGACTAGTGGCGAAGTAAAGTCGCTGCTACACCGTTCACGCGGGGTTTTTCAGCAACCTGCCAATGAACAGACCACAGAGTTTTTTAACGGCAAAACTCTACGCTACACGGCTAAAAATTGCGGAACGAAGCCTATTGATCCTTTAGAATCAATGATTCTAATAATTAAGCGGTCAGTAAAGTAACATCCACGCTGTTGCGGTCAAAGGCCGGGCTAACTGTTCATTTGCTTGTCAAGCGTTTTTTAGCAGATTTTAATGTTGATTTAGCTTTGGATTTACACGCTCACATAGGTTTGTTAATAACTTTGGGGTATAATTCTGCCCGGTTGGTCAAAGGGTAATCGAATAGAGGGGAAGGCTTGGTGCTTAGTTGTATTAATCCTGACGATTATTTGCGGCTGTCGGAAGGGCGGGGTTTCAACCCCGCCGCCTCTGGTGGGCGCAGTCTAATGGGCCTTCAGGCCCTGAAGTCGCGTCGCTTCAGGGGCTAAAGCCCGCAAACCGGCGCGGAATCCTGCGGCGGGGTTGAAACCCCGCCCTTCCACTCGCCGGCGAATAATGCTGCTTATTTCTGCAACCAAGCTAAGACGGAATTGAGCACTTTAAGGAGGCTGCCATGCTTTCGAATCGCCACAATTTCTGGATGCTTTTTCTAATTATCCTGATTACGTTGTTTCCCCTTTACCTGAGCGCGCAGAATTTCAACGCCACCCTCAGCGGCGTCGTGACGGACCCAAGGGGTGATTCCATTCCTGGCGCCCAGCTCATTTTGACGTCTAATACAACAAACTCTGTGGCGCACGCCGTCACCAACAGCAGCGGCTCTTATGTTTTTCCCAATCTGGCGCCGGCTCCTTATACGCTACGGGTTTCGGCCAAAGGCTTCCGGGATTACGTCCAGCGCGGCATTGTTCTCTTGATGAATCAGAAGGTTGCCGCCGACGTTCACCTGCAGCTCGGAACGGCGGTGCAGACGGTCGAGGTTTCGGGCAACGCATCACCGCTGAACTACGCGACACCCACGCTGAAAGGGGCCATCAACCCGCAAACGATTAATGCGCTGCCCCTGATTGTTTCGGGCACGCCGCGCTCTGCGGCCACCTTTGTGGTGTTGCTACCCGGCGTCACGACGGGCGGCTCCGGTGATGCATTCAACTCGCGCGTGAATGGCGGGCTCGAGATGGGCGGCGACGCCACGCTCGACGGCGTGAGCGAGCAGGAAGGCCTGATGAGCCAAAGCGGCATGGTGGCGGCTGATAAGGACTGGCCCATGTCGCCGGATATGGTTCAGGAAATGAGCGTTGTGGAAGGAAACTACTCCGTCCAGTATGGCAACTCGAGCTCCATGGTGATCAATATGGTCACGAAGTCAGGTACAAATCAACTCCACGGCGGCGGGTTCGAATATTTGCGCAACACCGCGCTCAATGCCGCGCCGTGGGGTTCTTCCCAAAAGGGCGTCGATCAGGAGCACGAGTTTGGCGGCGATATTGGCGGCCCCGCCAGGCTTCCTGGCCTCTGGAGCCATTTCATGAAGACATATTTCTACGTGAACCTCACCGGCTACCGGATCAACGGCGGCGTCAGCCTGCCGGTGTTGACGGTTCCAACGTCACAGGAGCGAGCCGGCGATTTCAGCGATTGGAAGGACAGCAGCGGCAATCTGATTCCGATTTACGACCCGGCCACCACCAAGCCGAACCCGGCATATAATCCGAATCAACCGACAGGGGCCAACAATCTGCCCTATTTGCGCCAGCAGTTTCCTGGCAACGTGATCCCCGCCAGCGACCTCACCGGGTCCCTTGCAAACGCTTGGCTGAAGCTTGAACCCCTTCCCAACCTTCCCGGCGTTGTGAACAACTGGCGGCCTCCACAGGCGGTTCCCGATATCATTCTCTCTCACACGAATTACCTGGACATACGGATGGACCACTATATCCTGGACAAGGATCACGTTTCCTATTCCATCTATTACCAGGGCGCCCACGCGCTGCAGGCCAGCTACCTGCCGCTGCCGGAATCGAACACCGTCTATGCCGCCCCGGAGTATACCTTTGTGGACCGGTTTAATTGGGACCACACGTTCGGGCCCACGGTACTCAACAACGCCCGGTTTGGCTACAACAACCGCATGGAAGGTTACGGCGGCCTCGATACCACCTACGCAAAGCAATTCCCGGCCATTCCGGGCTTGCCCAATATCTATCCTCCGAGAATAAATTTCTCCAATAGCTTCCAGTCGTTCGGCACCGGTCAAGGTCCGGGCGCGGACGATGTAACCGCCCGCCCCGCCTACGTCGCCAACGATATGCTGACGTGGGTTAAGGGCTCTCACACCCTCATTTTTGGCGGCGAATACCGTAACGAGGGAATGAACATTCATTCGAATGCCAACCGGACGGGCACCTTTAATTTCTCCACCGGGGAGACGGGGTTGATCGGCATCAACAGCGGCAGCCCAATCGCCAGTTTTCTTTTGGGAGAAGTTGACTCGTCAAACGCATTTGTTTGTTCCGAGTGCTCGGTCTATCCACGCTCCTATGACATCGGAGTTTTTGCCGGTGACACCTGGAAAGCAACCAAGAAACTAAGCGTTACGTACGGATTGCGCTGGGACAAATATGATCCCGCGGCGGATAAGTGGAATAGGTTGTCATTTGTCGATCCCAACATGCCGAATCCCGGCGCGAGCAATCGTTTGGGCGCGTTGGCTTTCGCCGGAACAGGGTGGGGGTCCGCCAGTTTTGGACGGCGCACGCCAGAGATTCCATTCAATCTCGCGTTTGCTCCGAGAATCGGCATCGCCTATACCGTTACGCCCAACACCGTGATTCGCACGGGCTACGGAATCTTCTTCGATCAGGCATTTTATCCCGGATGGGGCGGTGGATCCGGCGCTGATGGATTCCAGCTCTCGCCGACCTTCTCCAGCTCGCTGGGGGGCCTCAATGCGGCCTTCCTGCTGCAGAACGGCTTCCCGCAAAACTTCACGCACCCGCCGGATATCTCCAATACCTATGACAACGGCCAGTATCCGGGTCTCTACCGGCCGTTCACCGGCAACCGCCTGCCCTATTCACAGCAATGGAATTTCACGGTGGAACACTCATTCACAAACAACTTCTATGTGAACGTGGGTTATGTTGGAAACCATGCCATCCGCCTGGCGAGCTCGCTCGATCCGTTGAGCGCGGTGAACCCGTCTCATCTCTCGATGGGCAGCGCGCTTTATGATACCTTCCAGCCTGGACAGGCGTCATTAGATGGAGTTGCCGCTCCGTATCCAGGATGGGCGGCGCAGATGACGGCCTGCTCCCCCACCGTAGCTCAGGCGCTCATGCCCTACCCGCAATTTTGTGGAAACATCTTCGGGCTGAACGAGAACGAAGGCTGGTCACACTATAATTCGCTGCAGGTGAAGGCCGAAAAGCGCTTCTCACACGGATTATGGTCCCTAACGTCTTACACCTGGTCAAAGACGCTGACCACGTCGCAGACGACCCAATCCACTGCTCAGCGAGGCTCGGTGAACGGCATTATTTCGCCGTTTTTCCCGCGAGCGGACAACTACGGGTTGGCATTCGATGACGTTCCGCAAAACTTCTCCGAGGCGCTCACCTATGACCTTCCGATCGGTAAGGGCCAGCGCTTCTTCTCCGGCGCCAACTCGCTGGTTGGACGGCTGTTAAGCGGATGGGAAGTGAGCACTGTGCTTCGGGCTTCATCGGGCCTGCCTCAATATTTCCGCTCCAACACTTTTTGCAATATCCCGGGCCAATTCGCCATGGGTTGTATTCCGGGCATCCTTCCGGGAACGTCTCCTTTTGTGACAAACAATTCATTTTCTAATCTCAACACCAGCCTGCCCATGTACAACGCCGCCGCCCTCCAGCCGGCGAGTGCGTTTAACTTCAATCCTGGAAATGGCTCGATCGTTACCAACTACCGGGGTCCCGGATATCACAATCAGGATATTGCTCTGATCAAAGACACCAGGATCACCGAGCGCATCCGCTTTGAGGTTCGCGCGGAACTCTTCAACGCCTGGAACTGGCATACCTTTAACTGCGCGGGCGAGCAGGATCCCGGCTGTCTGGCGTTTAACAACGATGTTTCCAGCCCCGGCTTTGGCTTGTGGAACGGCAATGTCACTAACCCGCGCGATATACAACTCGCGGCAAGATTGACGTTCTGAATTTAATAGCCAGCGGGGAGCCTCGGTCAGAGTTTTGCTGACCGTGGGCTTTTGACTGTGATAACAACCCACGGTCAATCGAAAACCGATTGGCCGTGGCCACCATCTTTGGTTTTTCCGGCGGGGGCCAAACGGCCTCCCTACCCCTGCCTCCGCCCATGAAAAACCAGGCGGTGGTTCATGAACGTGCAGCACAGCCCCCCTCATTCCGCTGGCAACCGTAGGTTCTTACGAGTAGAATGGCCTCGTCACGGGAGTCACCCCATTACATATTAATCGGCTTCATTCCGCACCTCACTGTGTCAAGAAAAGGAGCATTCCGATGGCGAGCCTTGAAGTCACGAATTGGTTTGGGGATCTGGTTTCTCATCCGCAGGTTTTAGTGGAGGCCAACTCAAAGGAGGACATTGTTGCCATTTTAAAAGACCCGGTCAAGTACCCGTCGCCGGTCCGGGCCGTCGGTTCCAACCATTCCACCGCGCGCTGCGGCGTGGCCGACGGTGGGACCCTCGTCAAAATGACCAACATGAATCGCATCCTGAGCATTACCGGCGATAGTGTGACGGCGCAGGCGGGCGCTCTTTACATCGACATCGCGCATCAGCTTGAAAATCATCAGTTGCAGTTTTACGTGAATACTGAGATTGGAAGTCTCTCGGTGGGAGCGGCGGCGTGCGCCGGAACGAAAGACGGCTCCATGCCCGGCGAATTTGGGCAAGTGGGCTCTTACGTTACGAACATCAAGATGGTGCTGCCTTCAGGGGAGCTCCTGGAAATTACTGAGGATCAGCGCGACCTGATGCAAAAGGTCCGGTCAAGCTATGGCTTGTTCGGCATCGTCTACGAGGCGACGCTCCGCGTGCGCCCCATTTTGCCGATGGCGGTTTACCACGAAACATTTACCTTGGAGGACTTCATCACGAAGCTGCCGGAGCTTTGGGCCCGCAATGAGTCCATGATGTTTTATACCTTTCCGTTTGACAACCTGATCACCGTCGAGTTTCGCAAATACAATCCTGGCGCCACGGGCAGCCCGGCCCGCCACGTCTGGAAATTGCGTAATTTTATGTGGGGAACGGCAGGGCCGCTGTTCTGTCATGAGCTCGAAACGACCATCGGCAGCCCGGCCGTTCGCTACAAAGCGGTGGACGAGTTCAATGCCCTCTGGCGTTTCAAGCTCACCCATCTGATCAAGAGCGACTACACTATCGCCACCGACCAGATTATCCATTATCCACCGGTCTCCACGAATAGCCGTTACACGTTCAGCCTGTGGGCGTTTCCCGAAGAGCGCTACGCCAGCGTCCTGCCCGCGTATTTCAAGTTCTCCAGGGATTACTACCAGCAAAAAGGGTATCGATCCAACATGCTGAGCGTTGGCTATCGCATCGCTAAAGACCAGGAATCGCTGTTGTCGTATTCCTACGATGGGACCGTCATGACCGTGGACCCTGTTTCCACAGGCAACGAGGGATGGAAGCCATTCTTGGACGCGTATAACGAATTCTGTAGTAATCTCGGAGGGGCTCCGCTGCTAAACCAAACCTACGGTGTTACCCGAGCCTATGCACAGAAGTCCTTGGGAGAACGATTGAAGGTTTTCGCAGAAGCCCGGAAGCAATACGATCCCAAGAACCGGCTTTTGAACGATTACTTCCAAGATTTGCTCACGGATTAGAGGGCTGGTAGCCACGGTCGGGGACGTTCCTGACCGTGGGCTTCACATAACGGCAACTGCCCACGGTCAATCGGAAAGAAGCTTGACCGTGGCACCTAGCCTTACTTGCGCAAAACGGAGGCGCCTGCGTGAAATATGGCATCAACACGCTGGTCTGGACAACCCATATCAGCGATGCGGACCATGCTTTATTTGCCCGCATTAGGGGTTGGGGCTTCGACGGGGTCGAGCTCTTTCTTTCGGCGGAAGAACCGGCGGACATTTCTTCTGTCAGGCGAATGCTAGACGGTCTGGAGCTCGAGCGGACCGCATGTTGCGTGTTATCCCGCGAGACGAACCTTGTAAGCCCTCAACCGGAGGTTCGCGCCCAGGGCGTAGCCTATTTGCAGCGATGTGTGGAGCGGACGGCTGAGCTTGGCGGGCGCCTGCTCTGCGGCCCGATGTATTCCGCACTGGGCGTCATGACGGGAAGCCGCCGCACTGCGGACGAATGGCAGTGGGCGGTTGAAGGTCTCCAAGCGGTGGCGCGGCAAGCCCAACAGCTTGAGGTGATGCTGTGCATTGAGCCGTTGAATCGTTTCGAGACGTATTTCCTTAATACGCTGAGCGACGCGGCGCGCCTTGTCCACTCGATCGGGGAGCCTAACGTGGGCATTCACTTTGACACCTTCCACGCCAACATTGAGGAGCGCCACCCGGCGGAAGCTCTTCGCGCCGTGGCGAAGGATCTCAAGCACGTGCATTTCTCGGAAAATGATCGCGGAACGCCCGGCGCCGGACATAATGACTGGTGGGGAATAATGACCGCGCTGAAAGAAACCGGCTATAACGAGTGGGTGACAATTGAATCGTTTGCCCAACCCGAGCCGGGCTTGGCGGCCGCCGCGGCGATATGGCGCGACCTCGCGCCTTCCGGCGATGAACTGGCGCGCAACGGGCTTCAATTCATCAAGAATCTGAGCCGGGAATTGGGTATGCAATAAGCGCGGCTTGGCATGAAAGGGGCGTCGTGAATCCAAACGTGTCCGAATTGCGTCGCGGATCTTTGGCGGTGACCTGCGGCTTTGCCGCTTGCTGTGCGGAATGGCTGTCCCATTCCGGAGGCCAGCAACCTGACCCAACCTTGTTCTCGCCGGGCGCCGCGGCGACCTCTTAAAATGGCACGTTTGCAGTCTCTTTCAGGATCCTGTTGGAACTTATAAGTGTGGAGAGAAGATGAATCAAGGGACACGCACATTCGATGTTTGCGTCGTTGGATCCGGCGCGGCGGGCGGCGTGATGGCGAAAGAGCTGTGTGAAGGCGGCGCCAAGGTGATCCTGCTGGAAGGCGGACAAGAGGTTCCTCCCTCGAAATTTCTTTCTCACAAATGGCCGTATGAATTGCCCTATCGGGGATTAAGGGGCGAGAAGCAGGCGCCTTTTTATCAGGGCAGCGTGGAAGCGTCCATCCGGTATGAAGACTGCGATCAGATCAACGTGGACCGCATCCGCGTCCTCGGAGGAAGGACGCTGCACTGGAACGCGGTCACGCTGCGTTATGCTCCACAAGACTTCCGCCAACGGTCGCTGTTTGGCGTTGAAGAGGACTGGCCTCTTACCTATGAAGAGATCGAGTCTTATTACGACCGCATCGAGCGCACGATTGGCATCTGCGGGGAAGACGATGGGTTGGAAATCCTGCCCGCCGGCAAACACTATCTGCCGCCCATACCCTGGCGGTGCAGCGAGCGCATTCTGGCCCGCGCCACAAAGCGGATGGGCATCCCGCTGATTTCAGTCCGTAAGGCGGTGCTGACGCGCCCGTATGACAATCGTCCGCCCTGCCACTACTGCGGTCATTGCATGGACGGATGCGATGTGTCATCGATCTTCACCACGCCGGACTGCATGCTGCCGAAGGCTCGCGCCACAGGGAACCTTGCACTCCGCCAGAATGCGCTGGCGCGCGAAATTCTGGTGGATCGCGAAGGCTTGGCCCGCGGGGTTTCCTTCGTCGACACACAAACAAAGAAGGAAGAGGAAGTCCAGGCCCGAATCGTTGTGGTTTGCTGCGCCACGGTGGAATCCGCGCGCCTGCTGCTCAATTCCCGCTCTCCGCAACATCCAGACGGCGTTGCCAATTCCAATGGCGTTGTGGGGCATCACCTTCACGGGCACTTGCAGGACGAGGTGAGCGTTTATCTCGAAGAACTTGAAGGCACGCCTCCCGTTAACCAGGATGGCGCCACAGACCACGTGTATGTCCCGCGCTATAACCAGCTTTTTGGCCGCCACGATTACGCGGGTGGCTGGGGCTTGCAAGTGAATTACGGTTCCTATATGTTTCCCAGGCAGGCGCTGCGGCTGCCCGGCTACGGAGCGAGCTTTAAGGATCGAGTGCGCAGGATGCAGCCCGGTTTTCTCATGTTTGGAAGTTGGGCCAAAACGCTTTCGACGTTTGGAAACTACGTCACGGTGGATCCGCGCCAGGTGGACAACTACGGAATCCCGATTCCTGTGGTGCGCTACCGCTTCGTCGAAAATGATTACAAGCTATGGCGCGCCGCGAACGAGAGCAAACTGGAGATTTGCTCGCGTCTGAAAGGGACCGTGTTCAGCGATTTCGGCGACGCGCCCCGAGGCTTTGCCAGCCATGAGGTGGGCACAGTTCGCATGGGGAAGAATCCCAAAACGTCCGTGCTCAGCAGCTTCTGTCAGGCAAGGGACGTGAAGAACCTCTTTGTGACAGACGGTAGTTGTTTTACCACATCGAGCGAAAAGAATCCCACGCTGACCATCATGGCGCTGTCCCTCCGGGCGGCGGATTATATTAAGGAACAGCGGCGCAGGGGCGAGCTCTAGCGGGAGCCGGCCTCAGACCGCAGCGTGATATTGTTGACGCGGGACCCGAATTATCAGTTGTAGCGCAGAGTTTTTTCCGAAAACTCCGTTCGGCTTATCAATTGTAGCGCAGAGTTTTGCGGTTAAAACTCTGCGGTCTTTAAGGTGGGATAGACACAAGCCGCGGAAGGGTAGCCACGGCACGAAGTTCGTGCCGTGGGCTGTTGGATGGGAATAATCCCACGGCATACAAGCCGTGCCGTGGCTACGCGGAATTTTCAGGGCGAGTAAAAGGTCTGCTTCCATCCAACCGGACATCGACGAGTTTCAAATCTGGGAGCAAGGAAGGGAAAACATGGAAAGAAGAACCGCGCTAAAAATAGTTGCCCTCACCGGGTTTTCCACCGCTCTCACAGGGGGCGGCGAAGCTGCCGTTCTCTGGTCGCCCGATTCGTACAAGTTGCGATTCTTTGATGAGACGGAGAACGAGTTAATGGACGAGCTTATGGAGATGATCATCCCTGCGGACGCGCACTCTCCCGGGGCTCAGGCTGCTAAGGTAAGCCTCTTTGCAGACTGGATGGTTTTTACTGGCGATGAAGGCATGAAGACCAGGTGGCGGCAGGGTCTTCGGTTGTTCCGTGATGAGGCGGCAGGCTCATCGCCCGCCCGGGCGCTGGCGAAGGCTGCTGCGAACGAGCATCATCCGGTTGCGGGTCTGGAACGGTTCTTTGTGGAATTGAAGCGGATGACCGTCAGCGGGTATTATACTTCCGCAATCGGAATTCATCAGGACCTGCAATACGTGGGGAACACCTATCTGGCGGCATTCCCCGGTTGCACGAACCAGGGGTAGGGCGGGCGCTATTCCTCTGCGTTTTCATTCAAGAGGTGTCATATGAATCATGTACAGATTTCTATCGGAAGTTGGGCTTACTGCTTTGGGCCGTACCAGCAGAATCCGGTTCCGTTCGACACCGTGGTCGAAAAACTTGGTGAGCTGAAATTTGATGGGGTGGAGCTGGGGGGATTCTCTCCGCACCCGAATCCAGCGCAGCTCGACACCAAAGCAAAGCGCTCTGAACTCAAGAAGAAGGTGGCCGGCCACGGGCTGAAGTTTTCCGGCTTGGCGGCGGACTTATGGTCGTGCCCCGTCGTGACGGTGGAAAACAACTCGAAATGGATGTCCGCCTTCGAGCAAAACCTGGAGTTTGCCAACGACTTGGACATTGAGTGTATTCGCGTGGATTCGGTGAGCCCGCCGGACGTTTTCGAAAAAGAAAATCTTGATCCGAAGCTAGGCTGGGAGCGGCTGGTGAAGACGTTCCGTGTGGCGGCGCAGAATGCAGCCAAGCGAGGCGTCCGCGTGGTTTGGGAGTTCGAGCCCGGGTTTGCCTTCAATAAGCCTTCGGAGATCGTGCGCCTGGCGGATGACGTGGGCCACAAGAACTTTCGCGTCCTCTTCGACACATGCCACGCGCATATCTGCGCGGCGGTGGGCGCGCGGCAGCCTGGCCAGAAAGAGACGTTGCCCGGCGGCGCGCTCGAATTGCTTGCGCGGCTCCACGGCAAGATTGGCCACCTGCACCTGATCGACTCCGATGGGACCCTTCACAACAACGAAACCAGCACTCATGCGCCTTTCGGCCAGGGAATACTTGATTTCGACGCGCTCATTCCGGCGCTGCTTCGCTCGGGTTGCCCTTCAGACTGGTGGACTATCGATCTCTGCTTTTGGCCCAACGCGTGGGAAGCGACCGCGCAGGCCAAGACGTTTCTGGACGGGATGGCTCGCAAGTACGCCGGACAGTCGCCCTCCGCTGGCTCGTAGTCCTCCATACTTCCCGCCGAACCTTGGGGGATTACCGGGAGCGCGCGCGGCCGCGCGCTTATTGAGGATGGCAAATTGATTAGTGACGGGTTTTGCGGTAGCGGCGTTCTCTGAACACCGGAAAACCGGCGGTGAGACGCCGCCGCTACAAGGGTGGGCGCCCATGTCACAAATTGCATTGACAAGCGGATTCGTTTTATTCAAATCTAAATTCCTATGTGAAATCCTCTGCGAACCTTCCGGCGCTGGGAAGCTAATACGCAGGCGAATGATAGAGGAGAGGAAATGTTGATGGGAAACCGACTGAGATTGCTCGAACTGTGTTTGCTGCTTGGAGTCATCGTTTTAGCGGGGGCCTGCCATAAAAGGATTCCGGCAGCGGCAATACCTGCGGCGACGCCTTCCGCAGCGCCTCCGCCTCCGCCCGGGCCGCCCACCTGCGATCTGACGGCGGCGCCTGCCAGCGTGACGATGGGCCAATCCGTGACGTTGAGCTGGAGCACCAACAACGCCACCACGCTCGATCTCAAACCGGGCTTAGGGTCACAGCAAGCGGAGGGATCGACCTCCGTGACGCCATCCGAATCAACCACCTACATCATGTCCCTGACCGGGGCCGGAGGGACCGGCGAGTGCCGCGCGCGGGTCACGGTCACGCCCGCAACGCCGCCATCCGCTTCGGTACAAGAGTCGAACCTCGGCGCAGCCGGCGCAGGAGCAGCAGGGGCCGCTGGCAGCCAGATGGAGGACGCCTTTTTTGATTACAACAAGTCAGACGTCACCGCCTCCGCCCAAACGGCCCTAACCCACGATGCGGATTACCTGAAGTCGCATCCGGACGTAAAGGTTCGCATCGGCGGATACTGCGACCAAAGGGGCAGCGAGGAGTATAACCTTGGCCTGGGGCAGCGCCGCGCCGACGCGGCTAAACAATTCATAGTGAACCTCGGGATTCCGCCAGACAACATTGCCACCGTTTCCTACGGGAAGGACCGCCCGTTCTGCACGGAGACCACCGATGCGTGCTACCAGCAGAACCGGCGCGCCCATGTGGTGCTCATTAACGGGAATCAATAGCCATGGGGTTGTGCCGCCCCTCGAACGGCTTTAGCGGCGCCCAAAGCGCCCTCACCCACCACTTCGTGGTCCTCCCTCTCCCAAATGGAGAGGGCTGGGTTTTCATGGGAAGCTCCGGCTCCTGCCCTCTCCCCTAGGGGAGAGGGTGCCGCGAAGCGGTGGGTGAGAGGCGCGCCGCGCTTGCAGCACGGCTAAAAGGTCCCCGTGGCGACCCCTTCCGACGGGGCAGAGGGGAAACCTCGCCTCCCATGTGCCCCACCAAAATGATTCCGCAGGTTACTTCGCGCTTTCCACCCGTAGATTGTTTTTGAAGTTGAAAAACGTGCCCGCAAAGCGTGCGTCCCGCCCAGCCGCCGCGCGGTCAACCGCGGAATTCACCACGCCCTCCAGCGTCACGTTCCCATTGTCCACGATGATGTGAATTGAAGGGTGCGCCTGGTTGCCATAATTAATGAAAACTGGATCGTTATAGATTGCGCGGGCTATCGAGAGGCGCAACTGGTCGTCAAAGGTGGAAACTGGCAGCACCTGCAAGTTGTTGGTAAATGCGGTAACACCCTTGATGTGCTCGAGGAAATTACCAATATCGGTTTTCTTGTAGGGTTGCGTGACCTGGCCACTCACCGTCAGATCGTTGCCGTGCATCTGAAGAAGGATGTTGTCAAAGATCGTGTAGAACGGATATGTCAAGATTTCCTTCCGGGCATCCCGGACGATTCCTTGCGGACCCGCGTCACCCGGGTTGATGGTGATCTGGTTGACCACGCTCTGAACGTCATCCACTTTGTTGGCGGCGCGCTCAGCATCATTTTTCACGCCGATGCAATCGACACTTCCTGTCAGGGTGGCCACGCCATTCTGAAACTCCACGTTCACACTGCCGTGCTTAAACACTTGCGCGTGATAGAGCCGGTCCTGAATCTCGGCTACGATTTCGGCCTGGGTAACGTGCTGCTTGCCATAGGCGGCCGAGGCAAAAATAAAGGCAAAAGGGATAACCACCAGGGGCAGGACGAGCAGCTTCAAATGATGCTTCATGGGTTCCCTCCTTGGGGCTAGATTTGTGGGGCGGAGTGTCCGCGCGGCAGCGAGTTATACACAAAGGCAGACTCTTCGCCTCGCTGAGTCAACGCGCCGCGAAAGAGTTCTTCAGCAACTTTTCTGAACTCTCAATTGTTAGATGCGATTTCTCGCGGGTTTAGATGCATCTCCGGCACCGTGCCGCTCGGAGGCGGCGTCAGTGCGATTTTAATGCACTGGCGGCGGGCGTACAATCAATGGGGTGAGGTAAAAGCTGCGGCGTGTTTTCTGATTCCAAAAATCATTCGCTTAAGGGGAGGATTATGGATCTGGTACATTTGCCGGAAGCCGCGCAAGAATTGGGGATCAGTTATCCAACTCTGAAGCAGTGGATTTACCGCCGCAAAATCCGCTCGGTGAAAACCGCTGGCGGACATCACCGCATCCCCCGCGCAGAGATTGACCGCGTCCTGTTCCAGAAAGGCCGGAAACGAGGAAGGCCCGCGCCGAATCCTGAGGCGGACACCAGGCGTGTAGATGACAGCCCGAGTGGAATGGAACGCCGCATCAGCGGGCGGAATCAACTGGTAGGCAGGATTACATCGGTAAAGATAGTGGGGCTGCTAGCAAAGGTGACACTGGATATCAGCGGGCAGAGGGTGACTGCCATCATCACGAGGGACTCGTGCGAAGACCTGGGTCTTAAAACAGGAGACACCGCCGCGGCGCTGATCAAGGCCACCGAGGTGATGATTATCCGGCCAGCGTGAAGGATCATTCCGAAAGCTTTTCGAGCGGGAGGGCGAAGCCGGGCAGGAGCGGTGAATTCAGTGAATCCTTGGAGGAGAGCTGCTGGGTAAGTTCCAAGCCTTCGGGTTGAGCGCGGAAAACCTCTGCGGTCAACGCCAGTGGATCGATGATCCAATATTCCTTCACGCCAAAGCGGGCGTAAAGCTTCAACTTGGTGGTACGGTCAATTTTCCCCGTGGATTCCGACACAACCTCGACGATAAGGTCCGGGGCGCCCTGAACATTTGCCCGCGTCAAAATCGAAGACCGCGATTTAGAGATGTAGAGCAGATCCGGCTCAACAACATCAAATTGCGAGAAGACCACATCCAGAGGCGCGGTATAGACCTTTCCTAAGGCGTGCTTTCTAACGAAATCCATGAGGTGATAAAGCAGATTAGCAACAACGTTTTGATGCGCAGTAGCGGGTGAAGGGGACACAAAGAGTTCTCCGTCAATGATTTCATATCGCTTTCCGTCATTAGGCAGAAGACAATAGTCATCGTAAGTGAGGCGGGTATCGACTAGCATGGGTTGATTATATCACTCCGGTTAGGAGAACCGCGGTCATTTCCAAAGCAGCCTGCCGCAGACAATAAGAAAGGCGAGCATGCCCGCGAACAGTAGCGCCACCCCGGGCGAAGCGCGGGTTGAATTGGGGGGTGTGCGACATAAAAGTGAAAGCATTGCCCCAAAGTTTGGCAGTGCTTCCCCCCTCACCTGGCCTTGGCGAGCCACCCGGAGGGAGAGGGCTGGGATTCTCGGGGAATTGCGACTCCCACCCTCTCCCCGGGAGAGAGGGTGGCGCGAAGCGCCGGGTGAGGGATGGCATCCGGAAATACGGTAGTGCATTTCCGAGACGCTAACGTTGCTTTCCCATGCCTACGCGCCGAACACGGAACCTGCATCCATAGCGGGTAAGATTCTAAAATTGCGCGATACGCCAGCTTGACAAAGGGTTTACCATATGTTTTTGTACTAGGTTGCGGCTCAGGAGGCCGCAAGGAAGTTCGACAAGCCGGGGTGCGAAGTGGGTTTAACGTTGACGACGGCAGAAGCTCAACTCACCGAGCCGCGCCACGAGGCAGCCTTTTTCTACGGTCTTTTTTTGCGGGGACACCCGTTGCAGAAGCTGCGGGCTGACATCGACGTGTCACCGGAGGTGCTTGAACGCTGGCACCGGCTTGCCATGAACGACCCGTGGTATCGGTCCGCGGTCGAGCGCATGGTGACCTATCGCAAGGAAGTGCTGGCCATTTTTGACTCTCTCGTCTTCCGCGAGTTGGACACCCCGACTCGCATGCAATAAGGCAAATATTATCAATGTGATCCAATCCAGGGGCTGTCTAAATTAGCGGATCAGTCTGGCGGAAATGGCGGCGCAGCCGCAGGTCACGTCCAAAAATCGGGGATGCAATTTGAACGAGATTGGCCTCCGGCAGCCGCACTGGGCGTCTTTTTCACGCGGATTGTGAATCTTCATTTTTCTGGCCTGCTTCACCTTCAACCAGCGGAAGGACATGCCCTCCTTGCAGAAGGGCAACGACCCGAGCGCTCCGGCCCGTTGTGGCAAAGGCCATCTCCAGAGCTTGCTGCGGGGTGCCGGCTGGCTCGAAGCCGATCCGCTTTTGTACATCGGGCCGGATCCCCCGGCAGACCATGATGGCGCGAGCGCGGTCCCGGATGACACGGCCCACGTGGGCAAGATGTGCTGCGGCCACAAGGTCCGCAATTTCCTTTTCGCCCACCATCCTTTTCACTTCCTCAACGCCAGGATAACCGAGCCTGTCTACTTCGGGATGCTCGATCGAGACCCCATGGGTGCCCTGCGTGATGAGGATCTCCACGCCGCCATGCTTTACGGACAGCTCCGAGGCGTAACTGCCCTTGGCCGCCTGCCAGAGATCATAATCGGCGGGGCAGGATTCGGCAACCACAATTTCCGCGAAGTCCGGCTGCGGCACGCCAAAAATGGCCCGCGAGTGTTCCGCGCCCTTGTGATGCGCGGCGAGCGGGTCCCCCGCCACAACATGGATCACGCGCTCGTTGCGGTCCATCACCACGTTCACGATGTATTTCAGGCCGGCAAGCTTGGCGATTTGCTCCACCTCGCCGCGCACCGGATTATCCGCGAAGCCCATAATCTTCGCCCCCGGATAAAGCGCGCTGAGCCAGTGCGTATGCCCGGTAACGTCGGGGCCTGAAACGCCGGGCTGCACGATGCTTGATCCGCCCGTAAAACCCATCACGCGATGCGGAACAATCTGCCCTAAGCCGATCACCACGTCCGCCTCGCCCAGCATCCGGTTTACCTTCACCGGCGTGCCATCCGGCAAATCGCCAATCAGGCGCAGGTGGTCTGCCTCCTTCCAGTGGTGCATGAAGACGGCGCATTGAGCGAGCGTTTCCGCGCCGAGCTTCTGTTCGAGTTCCTGGGCCGTCATGTGCGAATGGGTGCCGGCAGCGATCAGAATCTTCACCTTCCGCTTCGCCACGCCGCCCTGCTCGAGCCGGCGGAAAATGCCGGGAAGCAGCGCAGCGGCGGGCGTCTGGCGGGTGATGTCGTCCACCAGCAGCAACACGCTTGCTGTGGATGAAACAACCTTCTCGATGCGCGCGGCGCCGATGGGCTGGTCTAATGCGTCTTCCACCAACTCCGTCAGCGGCCGCGGATGGGCTATCTCACGCGGTGCTAAGGTGGCGAGCAGGTTGGAATCTGGAATCTCGACTGGGGGGAACTCAGGATGTGAGAATTTGATTTGCATCAAGCCTCCGACTTCGTGGAAAGGGCGGATTTTATCACGACATCAGGCGCATCGACCCCATGGGTAGCCTCGCATAAAACACGTTGCCTTGGGGCCGGATAATATGATACTGCAGATAGTCTGCCACCAAGCCAGCCCAGATCGCGGACGAGGGAAGATGCAGGCTCAAAACGGGTTAGGATCCACGGCAGATAAATCACGGGGGCTTTCGATTGATACATGACACGATAACGGTTCAAGCGGCAGATAATGCCATTGGACCGCTGCTCTCGTACGCTCTCGACTTACAGACCAAGTATGAAGGCTTTACTCCGCTCAATGACCGGAAAAAGAAGGGCCAATTTTTCACCCCGCCGGAAATCTGCTGTTTTATGGCCAGTCTGCTCACCTTCGATACCCCTATAGGATTTCGCCTGCTTGACCCTGGAGCTGGCATTGGCGCTCTTTCCGCTGCAATCTGTGACCGTTTCGCAGTGCTTCAGCCATGCCGCTATCTCCATATTGACTTAATAGAAAACGACCTCGGAGTGATTCCCTTTTTGCGCCAAGTGATGGGCCGTTGCTCAGGCGCGCTTAAGGAACACGGTCACTCAATGAGCTACGAAATCCACGCAGAGGATTTTATTCTTGACACGGCGGCGAGCGTGTTTGCCCCCCTCACTCTCTTTGATAAATTGTCTGAGTGGGGAGACTTTGACTGCGTCATCATGAATCCCCCTTATTTTAAGGTAAGTGGAGTTTCGCAATATGCCCGCGTCATGCGGGACATCGTTCATGGCCAACCCAACATCTATGCCTTCTTTTTGGCCGCCGCCGCACGCCTGCTGCGGCCAAATGGCGAATTAGTGGCCATCACCCCTCGTAGCTTTTGCAATGGCCTATATTTTCGCAGCTTTAGGCAGTGGTTGTTCGAAAGGATGGCGCTCGATCACATCCACCTCTTTGAATCGCGCAAGGAGACGTTTCGCAACGTCCTGCAGGAAAGTTTGATCACTGTATATCACCGCCTTGGTGAACCGTCACCGCAGGTGACCATAACTACGAGTTTCGGCCCTTCTCTCCGGCCCGCTGAATCTAGAATCCTGCCCACCAGCACAGTCATCGACAACAATCGCGGTCACGCAATTATAAGAATCCCCGCCACCGATGAAGACGTGGCAATCTCTGCGCTTGTTGAGTCCTGGCCGGATCATTTCTCGGATGTAGGACTGCGAATTTCGACAGGGCCTGTTGTTATGTTCCGGGCAACTGAATTTCTTTTGCCCTGGCCGAACAACGAAAACAGCACTCCGCTCTTCTCAGTGTACAATGTCAAGCCCTTTCAAACCGAATGGCCCGTCTTTCACAAGAATCATCCCGCGGCGCTCAAAGTCTGCCCGGAATCCCAACGTCTTCTCCTACCCACCCGGAACTATGTGCTACTCCGGCGTTTCAGCGCTAAGGAGGAACACAGGAGACTGATGGCAAGTTGTTTGCTCGCCTCGGATGTTCCTACGCGTTTCGTCGCGCTTGAGAACCATCTTAACTACGTTTATCACGCCGAAAGAGACTTGACCCCTGATGAGGCATATGGCATTACAGCCGTCTTCAACTCTTCCCTTCTCGATCGCTACTTCAGAATAATAAGCGGAAATACCCAAGTAAATGCGACAGAGATTCGAAACATGAAGTTCCCATCGTTGTCCCTTGTGGGTATGATCGGTAGCCGTATTCGGCGGCTTAGTGCATTCGACAGCGACTTGGCGCAACGCATAGTCTTCAGCGAGCTTAGCGTCAACGGGGAAATCGCCAAACATTTGATGGAAGGAACACTCTTTGGCCGGACCTAGACGCATACTAAAAACCGAGCAAGCCACAGACATCCTTAAATCTCTTGGACTCCCCAAGGCGCAACAGAACGAGCGGTCAGCTCTCATCCTTCTCGCATTGGCCAACCTCAAGCAGGACTCGCCTTGGTCCTCTACGGAATGCCCTCTGCTCCGCACAGTGGACATGATGCAGTTCATGCGAAATCAATACAATAAGAAGTATGCGCCGAACAGCCGCGAAACTATACGCCGCCAGACTCTCCACCAGTTCGAGCAAGCACGGATCGCCGATCGCAATCCAGACACGCCTTCCCGGCCCACGAACAGTGGGAATACCGTTTACCGCTTGACTGAGGATGCCGCCTTTGTTCTTCGCTCCTATGGGACGCCAGACTTTGTTAAGAATGCTAGTGCATTCATAGGTCGGCTTGGCTCCTTACAGGAAGTCTATTTGCGCCGTCGAGCGACAACGGCTATTTCCCTAAGACTGGCTGATGGTTTGGCCGTCACCCTGTCGCCCGGGATACATAACCAATTACAGGTGGCCGTGGTAAAAGAATTTGGACCTCGCTTCGCGCCCGGCGCGACCGTGCTCTATCTTGGCGACACTGCGTCGAAGCGCGTCATCCACAACGCAAAGGAGCTCGCCAAGCTCAATATAACGATCACTCAGCACGATAAGCTGCCCGACATCATTCTCTACTGGCGCGAGCGCAACTGGCTGTTTCTAGTCGAAGCTGTGACAACACATGGTCCGGTTTCCCCTAAGCGCCATTATGAGATCGAAGCCATATTGAAAGACTGCCCCGCAGGGCGTGTGTACGTCACCGCTTTCTTCAATTTGAAGGCCTTCAGAAAATACGCGGGCGATATCGCATGGGAGACCGAGGTTTGGATCGCTGAGACCCCGGATCACATGATCCATTTTAACGGTCCAAAGTTCCTTGGCCCGTACGAATCCCACGGTTGAGGACGTCTGAGGTCGGTGGCGCGAGAACGTAATTTCTTGCTTGGTGGAGTGCAGACAGGAGAACGGGATCATGAGAAATGCAAGATGGCCGTGTTTACTTCTTTTGCTGATATTCACGATGATCACGCCCTTGGTGGCGGCGAGCGGGGCGGGCAATGCAGAGCCACGCGCAGCCTCCTCGCCGACGGACGCCTTTGCCAACCTTAAGTTCCGCAATCTCGGCCCGGCGGTGGCCGGCGGCCGCGTTACGGCCGTTGTGGGCATTCCGGGAAACCCTGAAATTTACTACGTTGGGGCGGCTGCGGGAGGAGTGTTCAAGACCACAGATGGAGGGGCAACCTGGAAGGCCATCTTCACCAAGGAAGGAAGCGCGTCCATCGGCGCGATTGCGATTGCGTCCTCGAATCCCAACCTTGTCTGGGTTGGCACAGGAGAAGCCAACATACGGAACGACGTGATCGACGGCGCCGGAATTTACTTTTCCTCCGACGCGGGTCACACCTGGAAACTCATGGGGCTGCGCGACGCGGGACAAATATCGAGCGCCATTGTGGACCCGTCCAATCCCAACATCGTCTTCGTGGGCGTTTTGGGCCACACCTGGGCGCCGAATGCAGACCGCGGCGTCTTCCGGACCACCGATGGCGGCAAAACATGGAAGAAGGTTCTTTTCGTCAATGCCAGCACCGGCGTTGCCGACCTCGTGATGCAGCCGGGCAATCCCCAAGTCCTCTTCGCCGGGATGTGGGAGGCGCAGCGCTATCCTTGGACCATGATCAACGGCGGAGCCAACAGCGGAATCTACCGCTCGACCGATGGCGGCGATACCTGGACCAAACTCACCAAAGGCTTGCCCACCGGACTTGTGGGCCGCATCGCCCTCGCCGTAGCCCCGTCAAATCCCAACCACGTTTATGCGCTGGTTGCCACAAAGGACGGGCTTCTTTATCAATCCACGGATATGGGGGACACGTGGACCGAGGTCAGCAAAAACCATGCGCTCGACGTGCGTCCATTTTATTTCTCCCATCTTGCCGTCTCTCCTGCGGATGAAAACAAGGTCTATTTTCTTTCCTTCTATTTGATGGAATCTAACGATGGCGGCAAGACCGCCCATCCAATCGACCGGGGTGTTCACGTGGATCACCACGCCATCTGGATCGACCCCAAGAATCCCAATCGCATCATCCAGGGTAATGACGGCGGCCTCTTCCTTTCGCAAAGCGGTGGCAAGACGTGGCAGTTCCTGGACAAGCTCCCCATCGAGCAGTTCTACCAGGTGGCCGTGGATTCCGCGCAACCGTATACGGTCTGCGGCGGGTTGCAGGATAATAGCGCCTGGTGCGGTGTCTCAACAGATCTCGGACGACACGGCGTCACCGCTGCCACCTGGTTCACGGCAGCGGGCGGCGACGGCGAGTACGCGGTGCCGGCTCCAAGCGACCCAAACATCATCTATGCCGACGCGCAAGAGGGTGACGTCAACCGGTTGGACAAGCGGACTCACCTTGCGCCCTACATCCGCCCCTACCTGATTCATGCCGAATCCGTGAAGCCTGCCGATTTGAAATACCGCTTTAACTGGACTTCCCCGATTGCAGTCTCGCGCACTGATGCCAACGAGGTCTATCTGGGCGCAGACGTGGTTTTCAAATCGACCGATGGCGGCAAGACCTGGAGAACCATCAGCCCGGACCTTACGCGGAACGACAAGAGTAAACAGCAAATTGCCGGCAGCCCGATCCTCCATGACATCAGCAGCGCCGAGAACTATGACACCATCCTTGCGATCACCATTGCGCCGACCGACTCCAAAGTGATCTGGGTGGGAACGGACGACGGCCTCGTTCAGGTCACGCGCGACGGCGGGAAATCCTGGACCAACGTGACCCCCAATATTCCGGGCGCGCCGCAGTGGGCGCGAGTCTACCAGGTGGGCGTTTCCCCGTTTGATGCGGGAGCGGCCACCGTCGCCTTTGACGCTCATATGCTCGACGACCGTCACGCTTACGTTTACAAGACGAGTGATTACGGCCAGACCTGGCAAAAGATTACCGCTGGCCTTCCTGGTGATGTGCCCGTCTACGTGGTCCGCGAAGATCCCAACCAGCGCGGCATGTTGGTGGCCGGGACCGATACGGGCCTCTTCTATTCTACCGATGACGGCGGCCATTGGATGCCGCTCAAGGCAAACTTCCCTGTGGCTCCAGTGTTTGATCTGAAATTCGTCAAGCAGACGCGCGACCTCGTGGTGGCAACACATGGCCGGGGCATCTTCATTCTGGATGACATCCGCCCGATGGAAGAATTTAATCCGCCTATCGCGTCCAGCGTTTTTCACCTTTTCGCGGCCGGGCCGGGCGTGATGTTCCATCACTGGGAGAGCGATGAGGGGCAGAAGGTAGGATACATTGCGCCCAACGCGCCCAACGGCGTGGTGATTGATTATTTCCTCAAGGCTGCGATCAAGTCCAGCAAGGAACAGAAGACGGCGCACGAAAGTCCGGTGAAGATTGTCATCACGGATGCGCACGGGAATGCCGTCGCCACGCAGTACGGGCCCTCGAAGACAGGCATCAACCGTTTCGTCTGGAACATGCACTACGACGGCCCGCAGAAACTAAGGTATGAGAAGGCTCCGCCCCCCGAGCCGGACGAGACCAACCCCGGCCATGGACCGCGCGTGGTTCCCGGCACATACCATATCGCGGTCACCGTCAACGGGCAGATCCAGCAACAAACGGCGCAAGTATTGCCGGACCCGAACTTGCAAATTCCGCCCGCTGATTTTCTGGCGCAAACCCAAGCCGCTCTTCAGGCGCGGAACGAAATGAGCGCGCTCAACGAAATGATCAATCGCATCGATGAGATGCAGCGGCAACTTAAGGATTTTCAGGAGAACATCCAAGGCAGCCACAACCATGAGCTCGAAGCCAGGTACGCACCGATTCTGGCACAAGCAAAGGCGCTCGGCGCAAAGCTCGAAGCAGCGAAACAAGGTGTTTGGAACACCGCGCAGCAGCACAACGTGGAAGAGGACGACATTCACCAACTGGAAGACCTGCACGGCCAATTTGCCGGCCTGGCGTCAAACTTGAGCGATCCATACGGCCAGCCGCCTACTCAAGTGTTGCGTCAACAGATGTCGCAGAGGAACACAGGGCTGGAACAACATCTAAATGACTTCAATGCTTTGCTGCGCACGGACGTCGAGGCCTACAACAAGGCGGCACACTCCGTGGGCGCGCCTACACTTTTCGCACCGGGACCGATTATAGTGAAAGCGGCGGCGCTGTAGCGAGTCGCAGTGGGCGACGGCATCGCGCAGTATGGCACACCGCGCAATTGTGCCGTAGGGGCGCTGCTTGCTGCGCCCGCTGGC
>JBOGJX010000090.1:0-5362 GCA_050745285.1 Terriglobia bacterium | reverse complement strand
GCGACGCTTGCCTCCCGGCAATCACCGCGGCGCCTATCGCCGTAACTCCCATGGCGGCCGCGCCCCACCCCGGAACGGCGGTAAAGGACGCGGAACGCTCCATCGTCTCGCGAATAAAGCGGAGATTTTCGATGGCGTGCTGCCGGACGCTGGGCTGCGTTCCATACCTTGCATGGGTGCGGCGCGGACGAAGCATGCTCCAAATCGTAAGCGATATGTGGATGGCTGTCAAGTACTTTGTGAAATAAAGTTCTATGCTCCGGATTTCGAGCCACGGCGAAATAGGCGGACAATCCTGGCAGGGGCCGCCACGGCGGGCGCCTTCCTCGCCCTGGGCTTTTCGCTGAGAAATGCAGGGCCGACGACGAATTGAACCGCAAATTCGCCGTGGCTATGAAGCCGTGGTATATTTTGCTGAGTCTGACGAGTATTATTTTAGACCGGAGTGCGAAGCCGACCTTGCAGCCAAAGCCGAAGCGAGTGGGAGTAAAAGTTGCCAAGCGAACCACGAGGCAAGTCTCAGAAATCATGCGGCGCGTTCGGAGCACGGGCACGCAGCCGGAGCGCGAATACGCAAAGGCCCTGCGAAGCGCAGGGTTTGTATTCAAACTGCACGATGTAAGACTTCCAGGTAAGCCCGATCTAGTTTTTAAATCCGGGCATCTCGCGCTATTTGTGGATGGTGACTTTTGGCATGGTCATCAATGGAGGACCCGCAAGCTTCAGTCGCTTCGTGCACAATTTGCGAAGGTAAATCACAGGAAATATTGGCTTGCAAAAATCTCACGCAACATGTTTCGTGATTTTCGGAACACCGCTTCTTTGCTAGACTCGGGGTGGCGGGTTCTCCGAATTTGGGAAAGCACGATTCGTCACGATATTGATAGGTGCATCGAAATGGCATCCAATGCGATTGAGTTGAAGAGTGGGCGCGGGATTGATCCCGCCTTTTCCGAGCTTGCACACCTCACCACAGCGGAGTTCTTTGCAGGCATCGGATTGGTTCGACTTGCCCTCGAGCGGCAGGGCTGGCGTATTGTATTCGCAAATGAAATCGATCCGCAAAAGTTTGCGATGTATCGGGAAAACTTCGGCGATGAGCACTTCAATCTGGGAGATATACACAAGCTTTCGGCTGAGAGCCTGCCGGATTGCACCCTTTTTACAGCCTCCTTTCCATGTAACGATCTGTCAGTCGCGGGTGCGAGAGGCGGCTTGAGCGGCAAACAATCAAGCGCCTTCTGGGGCTTGATCCGTTTGCTCCAGGAATTGAAATCCCGCCGCCCGCCGCTCATATTGCTTGAGAATGTCCCTGGGTTTCTCACATCACATGGGGGACAGGACTTTCATAGCGCGTTGCAAGCCCTTAACAAACTCGGCTATGTCTGTGACGCTTTCATGTTAGACGCAGCGGCCTTTGTTCCCCAGAGTCGTATGCGCCTCTTCGTCATCGGAGCCTGCGGAGTGCCGCCTGAGCCGATCATGGGACTTAGCCCTTCAACAGTTCGCCCCGAAAAGCTCGTCCACTTCATACTCTCGCACGCGAGTATTCGCTGGAATATTCGTACCCTCCCTGTTCCGCCCCACAGGCGTGCAAAGCTTGAAAGCGTTCTTGAGAACCTGCCTGAGGACCATCCTATGTGGTGGAGTCGGGAGCGGGCTGAGTACTTTATGAACCAGCTAAGCCCAAAGCATCTTGCGATGGCAAAACATATGATCGCCCAACGGTACCACTCCTATGGAACTGCCTTTAGGCGCATTCGAAAGGGGAAATCAATGGCTGAGCTCAGGATCGACGGCTTCGCCGGTTGTTTGAGAACCCCACGCGGCGGGAGTGGGAGGCAAATACTGTTCAAAGCCGGACAAGGTAGGTATGGGGTGCGGCTGTTGTCGCCCAGGGAATGCGCACGGTTGCAAGGCGTTCCTGACGATTCGTTCAGAATCAATGCGCCACTAAACGACGCGTTATTCGGTTTCGGGGACGCGGTTTGCGTTCCCGTTATTGAATGGATTGTTGAGAAATACTTAACGCCCCTGGCATCTGAGTTGTTGCGGGAGAGGATTCTGTTGCCCCGAAATTAACCTGGGCTTATGGGATGTTATTATGGAGCGGCATAACCTGAAAAGAATTGTTGAGAATTGGCTTGAATCGTGTAAGCGCAAGGGCAAAATATCTAGAAATACGATAGCGGTAGGCATTGTGGTGCTTGACCGTCTAAGGGACAAGGCGCCAGTCACGCACGAGGAGATGTTTAGCGAAACTGGCGGCGAGGTCAGAGGCGCCCGTAGCGGGTTGAACGCCACACTCAAGAAATACAAAATCCCCGACTCCTACCTCAAAGAGGCTACAACCCGTCAGGCATCGCACGATGCCGAGCGACTCTTAGGCGAACTTGAGTACGGTGACACTCTCGTTGGATTAAGCCCAGATTCTCGAGACGAAATCCTTACGGAAGGGATTGAGGTTCTCTGCAGAGAAGCCCGCGGCTGGCTCGCACGCCAAAATCTCAAAATTAGCTGTAATCACTCGCACGCGCCTTCCAACTGGATAGGCTCAATACTGAAGGAGGCGCAGGGGAAGTCCGGGGGACGAGTGGAGCAACACTTGATCGGCGCAAAGCTCCAAAAGAGACATCCAGAGATAAGCATTCCGAATTACGCGGGGAGTGCGGGGGATGTGCAGACGGGCCGAAAGGCAGATTTCGATATTGGTTCAGTTTCCTACCATGTGACGGCGGCGCCGGGCGTCGATGTAATCAGAAAGTGCAAGGCCAATGCGGACAGCAATCGGCATCCTGTTTTGTTGGTCCCGCGCGATCAAGTCGAAAGGACAAGGGCCATTGCGCAAGTGGAAAAGGTCGATGATCGTTTGGAGATCCAGGCCCTGGAAGACTTCATCGCCAACAACATCATTGAGATATCGATCGAGCGGCAGACGGACCTTCTCTCGACCTTAAAGGATATCATTAAGGAATACAATCGCCGGGTTGCAGACGTCGAAACCGATCTGGCGCTGAAAATTGAAATTCAGTAATCGCAAGGGTGTCTTCGCACTTTCAGAACTACCATCGTTCACTTTTAAGGCTGCCGCGACGAGGCTGCCGGGATCGTTGGGCGTCCAAGGCTGGCCGTCACACGGACTAGGGGACCGTTACGATGTTGAGTTCCGGGGCCGCCATCTGAAGGCAGGCCCTGAAGGAGTGTGTGCTGTGAGTGATCGACGCATTGCGAAATCATTCAACGAGTTCGGCGTTGCTGCAAAGAGCTTTGGGAAAGGTTCTCGCCGGCTTGTTCACTTTGGCATGCTGCGCCGCTCGACGGGCGTGGGGCAACTCACAGCCCTGTCTCGCCCAAGCGCAACCCAAGCGGCAAAGCTTCAAGCCGAACTCATCAAAGCGTCAGCCGTAAGTAATTGAAAAAAAGCGTGGTGCGAAAGGGGGGGACTCGAACCCACACCCCTTGCGGGACCAGATCCTAAGTTTAGATCATAGCGTTGAACATCAAGCAACTCAACAACTTACCTCGGCAAATTCCGAACAAGTCGGGCAAAATCTGCAACCCCGCGCAACCCGAACTTACCCCCTGACACCAACCCTCGTGATCCCGGCAATAGCCAAGGGGGGTGAGGAATGAGCCTGTTTCAGCCACCCACCCTCTGTGCACCCTCCACCCGGTCAGAATCATCACGCCCAGTTCCGGCCGCTGCCGTGCTTTCCTCCATCGGAATCACGAAGCGGAAGATCAAGAAGCTCGACGCAATTGCACGCGCGCGGGAGCCACACCGCTCCCAGGCACGGGCATACAGCGGCCGCCCGTTCGCGCTATGCGGTATTCCTGTGCGGCGACCGGCCAAGAGTAGTCTCGAATATTCCCGGCAAAACGGCAAATTCCGGCTCAGAGTCATCGGCCACCCCGATTACGGCCTTCCGTTCGGCCAGGATCGGCTGCTTCTGATTTGGATCGCGTCGATGGCCACGTCGCAGAAGAATCGAACGATTCGTTTCTGCTCGGCAGCTATGATCCTCGAAACCTTCGGTCTGGCCAAGGACGGACGCTACTATAAACGTCTGATCGCCGGTTTCGAGCGGATATTCTACTCTACGTTCTATTTCGCCAGCGATGAGCGCCATGCCGAAGCCGTCGTAATCACGCGCACGAGTTTCCGCTTCGTCAAAGACGGTCGCCTCTGGTATATCAAGGAAGAAGGCGCCGATCAAGAACCCGACTCCGTCAGGCGCGAGAACGTGATCGTTCTCTCCGAAGAATTCTGGCGGGAGATTCAGGAACATCCCATCCCTGTCGATCTCAACGTGGTCAAGGCACTCGCGGATTCTCCAGGCAACCTGGACCTCTACGTCTGGCTGGCTTGGCGGTGCTGGACCGCGAAAGGCCCTGTGAGCATTCCGCTATTCGGTGCAGAGGGTTTGATTTCCCAACTCGGAATCTCGGACCGGCTGCGGGAGCGCGACTTTCGCAGGCAAATCGTTCGGCGGCTGAAGAACATACACCAACTTTGGCCGGATTGCCCGGCTACTACGGGGCAGACTGGAACGGTCTTGCTCATCCGATCCTCCAACAGGACGAAACATGCACAGTAGCCCATCGTTTTCCACAGTTCTTCCACGCGACAGAATTCGCGCATTTCACGTGATTCAGTTCTCGCTTTTACGTGATTTGGTTCGCGGCGGCACGTGATTTAGTTCACGCGAGTATCACTTAACCCTTTTGGCGCGATACGCTTAGCGACCCCTCCTGTAGTTAATTACCGGTAGTACCTGAAGTTAACCTGTAGTAGTCAGACGAATTCTGTGGAAAACAGCGGCTCCGCCGCCAACACAATGCGCGCGCTGACGCTGGGACAGAAAAAGCATCCAACTGGCGGCTCAGGAACGGTGGCCTTACGCCACCCAGGATGCAGATCACGATTCGGGAAGGGGTGTAAGTTAAAGAGGTCGAAGGGATCTGGATGGAAGGTGCGAACGGCGCTCGAACCAAACGCGAAGGATCGAATGCAGCCTTGACCGCGCAACTAAATTCCGTCATCCCCTTGTGGCAGCGGTTTTGGAGTGGCGCCCATTTTTCGAGGAATTCGCGGCGGTGTGGCATCGCTCGCCGCCCAGGCAGCTTGCTCAGCAATCAGGCTAAACCTGTGCGCTGCAGCTTCGGCCTGCACTGCCGTGAGAACATGTACTCCATCGGGCGCACGCTCACACGATGCTTGGTGACGCGGAACTTCAGAAAACATGGCTTAGCAGAACGATGACGCGGCTGCTATCGAGGCGTTCAAGGGCGCATACGAGCGGAACAAGAAGGAAGGCATTTCGGCGTGGTTAGGAGTAGCGCAGAGTTTTGCTTTTAAAAC
>JBOGJX010000089.1:0-3085 GCA_050745285.1 Terriglobia bacterium | reverse complement strand
AAGGACAAGGGCACGGTGATGCAACGGTTAGTCGTAGTTGGAAACGGAATGGCGGGCGTCGCGTGCGTGGACGAGATCCTCAAGCACGGGCCGAAGTTTGAGATCACCATTTTCGGCGACGAGACCCAGGTGAATTACAACCGCATCATGCTCTCTTCGGTGCTTGCCGGTGAAAAAGAAGAGGACGATATCACGCTGAACGGCCTCGACTGGTACGAGCAGCGCGGCATCCGGCTGCGCCTCGGCGTGCGCATCGTTGACATAGACGCGCGCTTCAAAACGATCCGTGGCAATGATGGCAGCGTGGCGGCTTTCGATAAGCTTCTGCTGGCCACGGGCAGCGCGCCGTTCATTCCTCCCATTGAAGGCGTCGGAAAACAAGGCGTGTTCACCTTCCGGACGCTTGAGGATACCCGGAAACTGCTCGAAATTGCCCGTCCCGGCCGCAAAGCGGTAGTCATTGGCGGCGGCCTGTTAGGCCTGGAGGCGGCGCGTGGGCTTGAGGTGCGCGGTTGCGACGTTACGGTGGTCCACCTCATGGATACTCTGATGAACGCTCAGCTCGACCGCACCGGCGGCACGTATCTCAAGGAGCGCATGGAGCGCCTGGGAGTGCGCGTGCTGACGGGTAAATCGACACAGGCTGTCCTCGGTAATGGATCAGCCGAAGGATTGAAATTTTCTGACGGAGAAACCCTCGAAGCGGAAATGGTGGTGATTGCGGCGGGCATTTGTCCTAATGCAGATCTCGGGCGCAGAGCGGGTTTGAAGGTAAACCGAGGCATTGTGGTGAACGACCACATGGAAACCTCGAACCCCAATATTTTCGCGGTGGGCGAGTGCGCCGAGCACCGTGGTGTTGTGTACGGGCTGGTCGCTCCGCTGCTCGAACAGGGGAAAGTTCTGGCCGCAACCCTCACCGGCAACAAGGGGCCGCGCTACGAAGGTTCGATCCCAGCATCCAAACTCAAGATTATGAGCGTTGATGTTTTTTCGGCGGGACGCGTGGGGGCGGCGGAAGGATATGAGATGGTCCGCTACGAGGACCCGGCGCTCGGCGTCTATAAGAGGCTCATGGTGAAAGACGGCAAACTCGTTGGCGTGCTCCTGGTGGGAGACGCCTCGGATAGCCACCGTTATGCAGAGTGGCTGCGCGCGGGCACTGACCTGACTTCCCGGCGGCGCAGCTTACTTTTCCCCGAGCCTGGCGCTGACCGCGGTTTGGACGTTGCTGCGATGCCCGACAGCGACACAGTTTGTGGCTGCATGGGCGTGACCAAAGGCTCCATCATTGCGGCCATTCACGAGAAGGGCGTGAACACGCTCACGCAGCTCAAAGAATGCACTCGCGCCTCAACCGGGTGCGGGAGCTGCACGAGCCTTTGTGAGCAGTTACTGAAAGCTGTAGCGCCCGGCTTTGAGGAAGATCGGAAGAAAGTTCTCTGTTCGTGCCTGCCTTTTACGCAGGAGAATTTGAGGGAAATTGTTCGCTCCCAAAGGCTCACCTCCGTCCAGCAGATTCTTGAAATCTATGGCAATGGCCACGGTTGTGAAATCTGCAAGCCGGCGCTCAGCTACATTGTGGACGTGATCTCGTGCGGCGAACACGAAGAGGACCGCTCAGCCCGTTTTATCAACGACCGGGTCCACGCGAACATCCAGCGCGACGGCACGTTCTCCGTGGTGCCGCGCATCCGCGGGGGTGTGACTTCACCGGATGAGCTGCGGCGCATCGCTGACGTGGCCGAAAAATACGGTGTCCCGATGGTGAAAATCACCGGCAGCCAGCGGATCGACCTGCTCGGTGTGAAGAAGTCTGACCTACCCAAAATCTGGGCCGATCTGGGAATGCCCTCAGGGCAGGCCTACACGAAGGGCGTTCGCATGGTGAAAACCTGTGTCGGCACGGATTTCTGCCGCTTCGGCACGCAGGACTCAACAAGCGCCGGCATCGAGCTCGAGCGGCGGTTGGAGCATCTGTATACGCCGCACAAGGTGAAAATGGCGGCCGTCGGCTGCCCCAGAAATTGCGCCGAGGCTACCGTCAAAGATATCGGCCTGGTCGGCCAGGAGGGAAGCTGGCAGGTGGTGGTGGGCGGCGCCGCAGGCAAAACGGTTCGCAAGGCTGATTTGCTCATCACGGTTGAAACCACAGAAGAAGCGCTCGAGGCGGCGGAAATTTTTTTCCAGTACTACCGCGAAAATGCCAATTACCTGGAGCGCACCTACGATTTCGTGGAGCGGTTAGGCATTGAAAAAGTTCGCAAGCAGACCGTGTACTCTCCCGATGCGGTGAGGAAAGCCCTCCTCACCCGGCTGCGGAAGTCGAAGGCGCTCGCGCGGGATGCGTGGCTCGAGCGCGAAAGTCCGGTTCACCCCACACAGTTTGTAAGCATTCAACCAATGGAGGTCACCACCGCATGAAATGGATTCGCGTTTCGCATATTTACGATATTCCCCTCCGCGAGGGCCGGGCTGTTCAGTTGGGCCGCCGGGAAATCGCTCTCTTTAATCTGGGGGACCGTTTCGTGGCGGTTGAGAACCGCTGCCCGCACCGCGGCGGGCCTCTTTCAGACGGCATCGTCTCGGGCGGAATGGTCATATGCCCCCTGCACAGTTGGAAAGTGTGTCTCTCAACCGGCGCGGTCAAGAAACCCCAGGCTGAAGCCTGCGTCGAGACATATCCTACAAGGGTTGAAGACGGGGTCGTTCTGATGCGCCTTGATGCGGCAGGAGAAGAAGCTCATTACGATAGCGAGCCACGCATGGGCTGCGTGCCGCAAACCCCCGGCGCAAACGAAATCCAATTAGGCAATGTGGGCGCATGAAACCTGGCAGAGACGAGAGACACGTACCGAGTTCCCTTCTCGCCACCCACCCCATTTGATAAGAATGCCCTGACTCCAACACTGTTCACTTAAGCGGAATATTGCTGTGGAACGACCCCTGTAGGCGTCTGTCATTCTACGCGCAGCGAAGAATCTGCTTTTCCCATTGCTTTACAAACAGATCCTTCGCTGCGCTCAGGATGACAGACAAAGTTGTAGCGGCGGCCTCTGGCCGCCGGTCTTTACTATTAAAAAAC
>JBOGJX010000088.1:0-4522 GCA_050745285.1 Terriglobia bacterium | reverse complement strand
CGGGGCTCTGCCCCGGCGTTGACCTGCCAAGATCTGAGCCGGAAGCGGAGCCCCTCCTCCTGAAGAGAAAATCCCAACTGGAAGAGAATAACGCCTCTCAGCTAAGGATGTTAGTGGTAAGGCTCAGAGGATTGGCCGGTTAACTGCCGAAAGCTCACGATAAACCCGCCGCTACATGTTTTTCAGCATCCTGATAAAGGATCAGGCCCCGCAGGGTACGCACTCGCTGCAATTTGGGCGGTGAACCCGTTGATACCTTTTGTTGGCGGGGCTGTGGACTCATTCATTCAAGGCCTCCGTGATGAGCCTTGGGCGAACGGGCGTCAAATCTCCATTCCATGGCACGGAAGCCTCTCGCAGGAACAGATATTGTGAGGGGCTTGTCTCCGGAATAGATTGGTTCTTGCCCTTCCTTCTCTAAGTCGAACCAGTCCGCCCACTGCCCTGAAAATTTGTTCAAAGGCTTAAGCGTTATCGTAAGAGGTTTGTGATTATGGTTGACTACGGCAATTCGAAAACCATTTGCGGTCCTCGAAATTGCGTCATCAATGTTTTCATCCGCTCCAAGAATGTCAACGGGGCGTCCTTTTCCCTCGGACAACAGCACAGCATCCATAACATCCCGAACGAGGCCGGGGAAAAACCTGGCTGCAGTCATGGCATCGGTTGAGACCGCCACGGCTGTGCCTTTCCCATACTGATTTACGGCAATGGCAGCGCTGCCGTCTTCGAAGGTAGCTATTACTCTTGCGCCAGTGCTCTTCCAGGAAGGAAGTTGGGCGCTGGTAAATTCCAGGCTGCTGCCGGACGGCGCTCGGCTCCCTAGCGAGTCGCGAACAACGAGAGCATGGTGCGACGTGGTGGGCAGCTCCGTCACGCCAAAAAGTTTCGAGCGTTCGTAACTAACTCCCATTGGAATTTGTGGACCAAACGCAACGATTGCTCCGCCCTGCTGAACAAACTCTCTTATCAGTTCGCTATCCGTCCGTTGAAAGCCGGAGACATTGGGTAAGACAAGCACGGTTTTCGTGCGAAGCAGGCGCGAAAGAACATCGGGATTAGGATGGAACGGGTAATAGGGTAACAGAGATTCATTGGTCGGAGGCTCGTAAGGCAGAAGATCGAGCGGAACTCCCAAGACCCGAAAAGCGTCCAAGGCGGGCAGGTAAGACTGCGACCATCGCTCCGCAACCCAGTCCGAATATGGCAAATAGGCTGCCAGTAAAGCGGGGCTGCCGGATATGGGCGACATGATCCGGAACGCCCGAAGACCATCCACCACGGCCTTGCGGCTCTCGACCGCCTCCGGATGAGACTTCAACCGCGAATAGATCAGCGGTTGATAGGCGAACATAGCGATGCCATCATTATCCGCGACGGTGGCGACGCTGAGGAATTGCCCATATTGATTTTGGTAACTGGCAAAACCAAGGTGATCAATGTTGTTCTCGAGATAACCGAATAACTCGACATGGGTAAGCGCTATCTTGTCTTGGAGCTTTTTTGCGCCGACGCTTAGCGAGCAAAAGTCTTTGGCCCGGCGCAATGGATAGCGTTCACGATTGTCCGGGCGGTAGCTGGCCATCACCATTGCCTGATACATGATGATGTCGAGGTCCGGAAGATCCCCGAGATAACCGGCAAGCAATGGGTCGTTCGCGTATGGGGCGCACGCGGTAAGAAGGCCTGTATTGATCTCCTTCGCAAAACGGGAGAATTTTCGGATGTAAGGCACGTAGTATGTGCCGCTTCCTTCCTGATACGCATAGAAACCGAGGAAAGAAGGATGGTTGCGATAGAGGTGGTATAACTCGCGCATGATAGATTGCGTTTCGGACCAGCGGTCGTGATAAGGGCTTTCGCGAGTCATGTCCCAACCGACCGACAGTAGTACGCCAATGCCACGGGCGTCAGCTCGGCGGAGAAGCATCTCAACCACGTCATCGGAAGAACCGGCAGCCGGCGATGTTTCACAAATAGCGCATGGAAAATAGGCGCGATTGGCGGTGATGATGCCGTGCGCGATCAACAGATTCCCGCCTAGCCGGCCAAAATCCTGAAGATAGCCGTCAAGGTCGTTGGCAGGGTTTGCTTTGTCAAGGTAAGCGGGCTCGAAGAAATCGGCGGTGATCTTGCCCACAAGAAAAGTGGCTTTGCCGATTGCGGCGGAATCCTTTTCTGTCCAGGCCTGAACGGCATAGAGACCTTCCGGAGCCGTCTGCGCAATGGTGAAGGAGGCTTTGTATTTGCCGCCGTCGAGCGCATGGATGGCGAGTGGCGTCACTCCCACGGAGGGCGTCAGAATCGCAGCACGGATTTTGCTTGCTGGCTTGCCCTCCGCGCGAGGAACTTCAAACGAGAAGTCCACAGTCTGGCCGCGCTGTGCTCTAGGCGAGCTAACACTCACATGAATTTCCTGCGCGACGAGCGAGGCCGGACAAAGCGCCAGGAGGAAGAAAGATACCAGGCACGCTGACGGCGAAACCCCCGCGATGCTTCGCAAAAGCCTCATACTTCCTCACGGCTGAGACCGTCTGATGGCTTGGGAAGGCTCGTTTTATTTCGCGCCATGCGATTCAGCCTGAGCAGATTGAGCATCAGATGGCGGGGGTGATGATAGTTCTCCACGCGAGCGGGATTCTTGAAGTAGCTTTCGATCGTTACCTGACGGTCCGCCCCATAAATCCACAGCGGAATGCCAAGGCGCTTCAATGGGTACTGGTATTTTCGGCGGGTATATTGATCGAACTTGAGGAACAGGTCCCAGGCCCAGGGGGCGCCGGTGTGCTCGAAGATGAGCAAGGCGCCGATGGTCACTTCTTCCTGCGCCCAAAGGACCTTATCGAGCGTCCATTGATTTTCGTCCACATTTATCAGGTCGCGAAAGACGCCACCATAGACACGGTCTTCGGCAACTTCGACGTGGCGCCGAAACCGTTCGGCGAGCGTAGCAAAAAGCGCGGTATCGCCGATTCTGAGAGCTTCGTCGAGAAGCATCCAGGATATTTCGATGCAGTGCCCGGTATACACCAGTTGCTCGTATTCGTTAGTTGGCCGCGTGAGATCGTGATTCAGGAGTTCATTGTTCAATTCAAAGCGGGGGTTGAAGTGGTGGTTCACCACTGCATCCACACAGCGCGCGGCTATTGCTGCCACGTCTGGATCCTTACGTGAGCGAAGCATCTGCGTGCAAACGCGGACAAGCACCATCCAAACACCCTGGATGCGAGCTCCAGGAAATGAGCGCGCCTGCGGCCCCAGGTAGGTCTGGCCGATTTCCGCATAGTAGTCCGCGCGATCGTAGATACGGACGGACTTCAGAAGTAGGTCCTTTGCCATATGCCAATAGCGCAACTCACCGGTTGCGATGGAATATTCGGCAAGACCCTCCGCAATGAAGAGATCGCCATAGACCTGGGGTTCGGGGTCAGTAAGCGGCTTTCCATCGCGCGTCAACTGGAAAGGCCACGACTCCGCCGGAGGCTTGGGGAACAGCCGCAAAATGAATTCAACGGAGCCTCGAGCAACGTCGAGATATTTTTTCTCATGCGCCAGATGGTTATAGAGGAAAGAGTAGACCCAGATTCCTCGACCTTCGAACCAGCTATATTTGTCAGTCGTCACATGAACGCCGTGGCCGTCGGTTCCACAGAGAAAGCCGCCGTAGGCGGGGTCTACGACATACTTTGCCATAAACGGGAGAAAGTCATCAAACAAATCCGAGCGGTATTGCGTGGCAATCTCCTGGATGGAAGGGCCGGGCCTGGTTTGTTCAAGCGAGTGTCTGCGCGTGTTGCCGCTCCGTCCGGTGGTCGCAGGTGGAGGGGAAATCTCGGCGCACACACTCCCTGAGTCACCCAGCAGCGAACTGGCCACCGCCGCACCGATAAATTTTCTTCTATTCATCGAGGGAAATTCGATCGCTGTGCAATTTCAATACAGAGCAGTGATCGTCCGGCAGCAGCCGGCGCTGGCGCTCGACCAGGACAGCACTCGCCGAGCCGCTGACATCCTGCAACGAGCGGGCCGCGCGTGTGATCAACTTCGGATGCAGAAGAGTTTTCAGGGCGCCAACACCCCGCACGCCGCGAGTGTCGTTGATATATGCCGCCGAAATCGGCTGCTTCAAAGCGATCAGGGCCGGCGTCTCCAATGCTTTAGTTGAGACGGATGTTCACCTTTAACAGGTTGCTGAAGTAGCCCGTGTGAGGGGTGTAGCGGCGATTTTACATCGCCACAAGCCATGCGTTCTCGACGAGCCAATGGCGGCGTGAAGCCGCCGCTACACATTTTTCCGCAACCTGTTAAGCCGGAGTAAGGGTTCTCGCGCAAGCCACTGCATTCTAACGGGGTTTGCGGCGCCCGCGCAGTTATTTCTGCGTGTCCACAGCAATGTCCCGATGCGGTAGTGGTATCGAATCAGCGCTGGCGCGCCCGCTCGGGCGGCGTCGCTCGCTTTTGCTCGCACCGCGTGGGCGGACCTTGTCCTTGCCGGCACGCGCTAGTCTGTCCTCCCTCAATG
>JBOGJX010000087.1:0-7813 GCA_050745285.1 Terriglobia bacterium | reverse complement strand
CGGGGCTCTGCCCCGGCGTTGACCTGCCAAGATCTGAGCCGGAAGCGGAGCCCCTCCTCCTGAAGAGAAAATCCCAACTGGAAGAGAATAACGCCTCTCAGCTAAGGATGTTAGTGGTAAGGCTCAGTGGATTGGCCGGTTAACTGCCGAAAGCTCACCGTTTGGTATCGGGGCGGCGTTGGCCACGCTCATCATATCGTTCTTTCATGGTGCCAACCCCAATCAGGTTCCAGCCGCACAGATCGAGCAGATTTTCGAGATAGCCGCAGACAACCTGTATTCGCTAGCTCAAAACGGCATCATCACGCCGGAACAAGCGGTCCAGGGAATGCAAGCGCTGATAACGGCGGGACAACAGGAAGAAGCCCAATACCAGCAAAGGATCGGAAAATCTGACGCGCGTAATCCAAGCGGAGGCTGCTGCTGCGCAACAATTAACCTCGATTCCGCTGGTTGCCAAACCCACGCTGGCGATGGCACGGCAGTATTACTACGTGAAGCCGGGTACGCGAGGCTGGTACGCCGGGTCAATCACCCAGGGATCGAATCTCACGGACCAGCTTGTAGGCCAGATGACCGCTCAGAACCAAGTATCAAGCTCAAGTGCGCAGAATCCGGTGAATCAAATCGTCTCCGCACTGACCGGAGGCACAAACTCAACCTCCGGGACTGCCAAGAGCGGCTCGAGCCATATTCTGTTACTGGCGGCGCTCGGCGTAGCCATTTGGAAGGTGATTTGAAATGGCCGGGCGCGGAAATAAAGTAACTTTTCACGGGGTCTTCGGATCGAAGCGGAAAGCAGCCGCCAAGGAACGGAGGGTGAAGGGTGGCTACGTGATCAAGCGCAAAATCCGCGGTGACACGCGCTACATCGTACTTAGAGACCGATGAAAGACGTAGAGAAATCGCCATACTTGCACGTGGGGGAGTTCCGCAAGAGGTTGCGCAAAGAGGTAAAGATAGATTTCAAGCGAGCCACCTTGTACCGCTGGCTTTCAAGGGGCGCGATCCCGCACATAAGGATCGGCGATATGATCCTGATTCACGAACAGGCCATTGAGTCCTTCAAGTCAGACGTGGAAGAGATGGAGAAAGAATGCAAGCTCAAGAAGTAGGGGCGATTGGCGCGTTCTATCAGAGGAAAGATGGAGCATGGGTTTGGTTCATGCCCACTTTAGGGATATATGCTATTTCTGATAATCAAGCCGATTGCGAAGCACAATTTAGGGCCATGTACCTCGACGTGATCCAGAAGTGGGACATCTTCGGAAAGCACCTGAAGAACTGAGACGAGCATGAAAGACAACCGTCAAACTCTCAGAAACCGGATAATTTGGGTTATTTTTGCTGTCGCGCTTTGCGCCATGGCGACGTGGCCGTCCTTTCATTTGCGGAAGGTAAAGGCCGCCGGTCCAAATGAGCAGATGTCAATCAACGGCAGCGCACAATTTGCGGGCAACCGTATCGGCGTCATTAGAGGGTCGATCTCAGACGATGCCGTGATTCTAGAACCAACCAATACATTAGACGGAGACATTCTATTCTTCATTGTCTGCTCACCCATGAACGACCATAGCCTTGATTGGCCGTCAAATTTCATCAGTGCCCCGCCGACCAATCTTCGCAAAGGCTCATGCATCAGTACGTCCTATATCTATGATTCGAACGCACAAGTTTGGTTTCCAGCCGCACAGCCAATAACCTACGAGTCCAAGGCCATCCCTTGAAAAAGATAACCATTTGCGTTTTCGCGCTACTCTGTTCTGCCCTTACGTGCTTCGGCCAGGCCGGTTGCCCGCCCTCTTCTTACCCGGCCAGCTTCGGATGGACGCGAAACACGATCACCGATCAGACGGCTCCGAACTTTTGCGTTCAATCGAATGGAACGCTGATCCAAAAGCCCATCGATGCTGGCAGTCAAGTCACAAACGTCATGGCCTTTGGAGCCATAGGTGACGGCAAGGCGAACGATACCCAGGCGATTCAAGCCGCCATAAACGCGGGGTGCAACGGCGTGAAGGCAGGGACGATCCTTTTGCCTGGTCAATTCACATTCATGATAAGGGGTGTAACACTGCCCGCGAATTGCCGCATGACTGGAGGAGGAACAATCACATACCCTGCGGGCGCTAATGCTTCAATCTTAATGGCAAGCAACAGTAGAATCACGGGCCTATCCTTCGATGGAACAAACAACATCGGAACGGCGGCGCTAGCGCAAAGCGCAGCCACCAATCTTCGAGTGGATCATTCGATCTTTCATAATTTCCAGAACGGATCACTGTGTTTTGCGACCGCCTGCGGGGGCTTCACGACGTCCTCGTCCAACATCTCGGTAGACCATAATTATTTTTATAACAATCAGGATGGAGCCACCGGACCGATTTTCAACGTGCAGTGCGGCGATGGAGTGACGGGATTCGCAGCGAATTACAATACCTTTGTCGGAGATGGGGACTTCGACGTCGGGATCGATGGTTGTCAGAATTCACAGATCATCGGGAACTATATCGCAAGAGGCTCGAATGGATTCGGAGGCGCAATCCAGCCCGAAGCAACCAGTTATGCCGTTTCTGGTCTACTTATAGAAAACAACATAATCCTGAACCCTCATTTTGCAAACGGCTACACCGCGTGCGGGATCGAGATGCACACCAACGGGAACGGAGGGTCCGGCCCAGGTGCGCACATTATTAGTAATTTTATCGTGCGGGGAAACTATGTGACGGGAGCTCCTGGAGGCGGTATCTGCCTGCTCTATTCCTTAAATGACACGAATACGCCGGGGATCGTAGCGGATAACATCACCTACAAAAATGGAACTGGCGGCATAATACTCAACGGCGGAAACCTGACAGTGAGCGGAAACGTGTCGATGGACAATTCAGGTATGGGAATTAATGTCGCCTGCATACAACAGCCATGTAATGTAATCGGAAACACTGCAACCGACGACCAAACGGTCAAAACCCAAACCTACGGCCTCGTAATCAACGGGAGTCCATGGATGGCGGTCGGCGGGAATGGGACAAACATTTTCGACGGAAATCTTACCGCCCCCGTCCTTAAAGGTGCAGCCTTTAACGCCAACACAGTTTACTGATGGAAGTTCCGAACCGGCAACGGCCGTGACGGAAAATGGCAAGTGTTTGGCAGTGGGGTCCAAAAACCGCAACATGAACCGCTTTGAGCTACTTCACCTCATCAATCGGACGGACTCCGAGCTTTCCAGAAGCGAAATCGCGGCGCGGGCCGGGATTCCGACGCAGGCTTTCGAGAAGCAACTGCGCGTTCAATTAAACCGGCTTCACGCGTGGGGGCTTATCACTCGGCGAGTGGACAAGTGGACATATGCGCGGAGGCACGGTTTTGGCGTGCAGGTGTATGGGATCAGTCAGAAGGGGAGGGAGCGGTTGAGATGGTGGCGGAATAGCGAGAGAAGCCGCGTTTGACGGGGGTATCCAGTGGGAAGTATTCATCGGTCAAAAACTCCCACTGGGATAATTCAGTGGGAAGTATTCAGTTTCCAAATTTTGCCATGAGAAATTTGCCTTGACTCGGTAAACAAAGCCTGTTACACCCATCAATGGGTGACTGGCATGTCCTCTAAATCCTTGACGAGCTCTGCGGGGGTAATTCAGCGGTAGAATGCCAGCTTCCCAAGCTGGACGTCGCGGGTTCGATCCCCGTCCCCCGCTCCATATTTTCAATGGGTTTTATTTTGTTCGACATGGCGGCTGGCCATGGGTTGATCCATTCGGAATCTGGGCTTTTCTCCATGCGTAGCCACGGTCAATTCACGAGACGAATTAAACACGGCTGCGCATTCTAAAATAGGTCTGATTGGCTTGCGCTGTCCTTGCTTTGCCGTTCGGCCTTCTTGAACGTCTCCACGCGATGGCGCGGAAATAGCAACTGCTTCCCTTCGAGCAGGTCTCTGATGGCGAGAATCTGGAGCCGGGGATACCGTTCGGGGAAGTTTTCCGATTTATAAAAGCCTGCTGAAGCGGCCTCTCGCAGCATGGGCTTGGTGGGATCGCGCAGGGTAACCAGGGCGCCGATGACAGCTTTCTCGCGTTCGAGAACCCCTTTTAAGTCGCGCACGGTGTTCGGTCCCACATGGCCGCTCTTCACCTGCACAACCACCTTCTTCGCCACGCCGCTTTTATCATCAAGAAAATTGATATAGCCGTCCACGCCCGCGTCAGCGCCCTTCTTCCGGTCATGCGCGGGCCGCGCATCTACCAGATCAACCGCCCACCACTCGAATTGGTAGGGGTCGATATTCTTCAACTCCTCCGCGCCCGCCAAGTCTTTGGGCGCGCCAATAATCTGGTAAGGACTCAACTCGGTTCCAAACGTATCGCGCAGCCGCCGTTGTACAAGATTGATGGCGAGGTACGTGACATCGATTCCAATCCAACGCCGCTTGAGCCGCTCGGCCACGGCAATCGCCGTGCCGCAGCCGCAGAACGGGTCGAGCACCAAGTCGCCCTCGTTGCTGCTGGCCTTGATGATGCGTTCGAGGAGGGCTTCGGGTTTTTGCGTGGGATAGCCGAGGCGCTCTTGCGCCTGGGAGTTTATGGGGTCAATGTCCGTCCAGACGTTTCCGGCAAGGACGCCTTCCATTTCGTCCAAATATCGCTTCAGGCGTGGCCGTTTGGTTTTCGAGTCCGGGTACCAGATTCGGCCCTCGGTGTCCAACCTTGCCATCGTCTCCTTTGAGTAACGCCAACCGAGGGGTGGCGAGGGGTGCCCTTTCCAGTCATACATCATGTTCGGGCGCGGCTTCGGGCTGGTCATGTTGTCCAGCGTGTAACGCCTCCCGCCAGGATCGCAGTAACGGTACTTGTCGGCGATGTAATCTTCGCTGTGTGGATCGTGAAGCGGGTTCCAGCTTGGGCTACCGCCTCTGGAATAGTGGAGCAAAATGTCCGCCACCGGGCTCCATCGCTTCGCATCGCTGTGAGTGCCTGTTCGTTTCCACGTGATCTCCGCGAGGAAGTTTTCCGGTCGGAAAAGGGAATCCATTAGCAGCTTCAGGTAGTGGCTGGCCGTTGGGTCGCAGTGCAGGTAGATGCTGCCGGTGGATTTCAAAACGCGGTGAAGCTCCACAAGTCGAATGGCCATCATGACGAGATACGCCATCATGTCATTACGGCCAAGGAACGAGAGCAGCGCCTGCATAAGGTCTGCAAGCTTCTTCTGTCCCCGCGTCACGAGCTCGTTGTAGGCGGCCTCGGATTCCAGTCCCCAGCCCCACGTGTCCTCAAAGGCGTGAATTTGGGCGGCGGATTTTTCGCCGCTCTTCTCGGCAAAGAGCACGTTGTAATTGGCGTTGGAGTTGAAAGGCGGGTCGAGGTAGATGAGGTCGACTGAATCGGCGGGCACACTGGCCCGCAAGACTTCCAGGTTGTCGCCGAAGTAGAGCGTGTTTTTCCAGTCCATGCCGGAGCGCCGTTAGGGGAGCAGCCCAGATCGCCTCTCCTCCATCCCGCGCCATACTATGCCAAGTCTGATGGTGAAGGCAACACTTTTCACCGCGGGTGGCGCATACATCCCCGCCTTGGGAATGCGTCCAAACTGCAAATGTGATCGCCAGCGCGACGGATGACGGCTGAAGCGCGGGCTGGCGCAGACGCTTGGTCTGCGATTCTTGTTTCCTCACACATCTTGAGGCACTATACTCCCCCCTCCATGCCGTTCTATTTTCGTTCGTGCGAGCGGCATCTGCGGCTTCCATGCGACGGCTAGATGTGGCCGTCACTCCTGCGTGCCATCAGTCCAAAATCTGGAATGCAGATTTACAGGATGGCCTCAGGCACTTGCAATCACGCCCAACCGCGCCGCCGCACCGGCTTCGGGCATTGTCAGTTTCCTAGCGAGTAGTCTAGACTGGTCACACGATGCGCTGCAGGTGGCAACAGCTATGGATGGTCTTTGGCGCGGCGATTCTGGCGGCTTCTGCCTGGCCGCAAATCACCCCGGCCGCACGGGCAGTGAATCCACGAACGAGCACGCCGCAGTTGACGGCCGGCGGCATAGCGGCAATGAAGGGCACGGCCGAGCAGTTATTTGCCCGAGCTTCGGCGCGCATCAAGGCGGGGCGGTATTCCGAGGCCATCCCGCTGCTGCGCCGCGCGGCGGCTCTCGCGCCCAATACGGCGAGTATCGATCATTACCTCGGCTATGCCCTCTGGAAGCTGAACCGGTGGGACGAAGCACAGGCGGAATTTGCGAGCGCTCACCGGCTCGACCCGCAAAATCCCTACACCTGCTACTTCCTGGCCCGCATCGCGCAATCCCTCGGCCATCCGGATCAGTCCATTGAATTCTACGAAGAGATTTTGAAACTCGGCCCTGCGATTTATGATACCAACCAGCGCCTGGGCCAGGCTTATCTCGACAAGGGTGAGATTGAGAAAGCGCAGGAGAGAATCGCCGCGGCTTTGAAGGAGCAGCCATGGAACGGCTCGCTGTATTATCAAATGGGGCGGATCGACCAAAGAGAGCATCGTCTGGCGCAGGCTCGCGCCGAATTCGCGGCGGCGGACCGGCTGAAAAACGTGGACCATGCGTCCATCCAGCGGCTGCTGCAACTTTTCCAGGCGGTCCAAAATCACGATGCCCATCAAATTGAAGATCTGCGCACGGAAATTCTAAGCCAATCCTCCCAAGACCCGGAAATTCTGGATTCCACGGGTTTCCTTCTGGGCAAAGGAGGGCTATATTCCGAAGCGCTCGATCCCTTGGAGCGCGCGGCAAAACTCGCGCCCGATTCGTTTGAATCCAATTACAACCTCGGCTTCACGCTGCTCAAACTGGGCCGCAACGAAGAGGCGGAAGCGTGGCTCACAAAGGCTCTGGCAATTCAGCCGGATTCGCCCGAAGTCAATAAGCTGCTCGCCGTCCTTTACGTGGACGAGGGGCGCAACACGGAGGCGATTGAACGCCTGCAGGCGTTGAACCAGTCCTCGCCGGGCGATGCGCGAATCCTGGCGCTGCTCGGAGAGCAGTATCTCGCCGGACATTATGTGAAGAACGCAATTCCGTGCCTCGTCCAAGCCATCAAACTAACCCCCGAAAATCCCAGCTTGCGCTATCTCTTGATCGAAGCCTACCAGGAGGAATTCGATTTCCCGAATGCCTTGCGCGCCGCCCAGGACGCGGCCCAGCTTTTCCCTCATGCCGCGCGCGCGATCTATGAAGCCGGCCAGCAATATGCTAACCTCGGCGATTACAAATCGGCGCGTCCCTACGCGGAAAAGGCTCTTCAGATGGATCCCTCCCTGGTGCAAGCTTATAATCTGCTGGGAGACATCGAATCGAAGAATGGCGAGTTTCAGGCAGCGCTTGGGACTTACGAAAAGGCGCGGGACCTTGATCCCAAGGACGTCCTGGCTTTGCGGGGGATCGCAGACAACCTCATCCGGCTCAGGCGCTACCCGGAGGCGCTAACCGAGCTTAAACAGGCCATCACGGCTCAGCCCGAGGATCCCGATCTCTACCTCAACCTGATGAAAGTCTACGTCCGCCTCGGCCAAAGGGATGACGCCGCCAAGGCGGAGGCCACGTTCCAGAAGCTGCACCAGAGAGAGATTACCCAGCGCAATGCGCAAGCGCCGCGAAGCTTCACCAATCGGACAGCGGGCGACGGCAACTAACGAGGCGGTATTATGGCGTGTAGCTTGTAGCGCAGAGTTTTGCGTTTAAAACTCTGCGGTTTTTCTCTATTGATCAAAGACAACCACCGCAGAGTTTTAACAACAAAACTCTGCGCTACACCGGCGGCCGGCGGCGAGCAGTGCTTGCC
>JBOGJX010000086.1:0-17119 GCA_050745285.1 Terriglobia bacterium | reverse complement strand
GCCGGATGAGCGGCTCGTTACAACGAGCCGCTCATCCGGCAAGACAAGGAAATCTAAGGCGTCTTTTAACGGCACGGCCCAATTTTGAAAAAGCGCCGGTGCCCTCCTGGCTGTCGAGCCCAACTTCATGAATAATCCCGGTTGGTGTTCAAGCCCATGGGCTATGTGGGTACTTCAACCTCAGCGCCGCGCCGTTCCGCCGAGACGTAAGCGCTATAGAGCACTGCGATCGTATCGCGCGCGAGGCCGCCGCCTGAGAGGGGTGAGCGGCCATCGCGGATGCATTCCATAAAGTCCTGGAACTCCTGGGGATAGCCGTGCTGCCAGTCTTCGTCGGGAGCGGGATGGCTCCAGCCCTGCTTCGTGCCAGTTTTTTCGACCACGTACACGTCCTGCAAAATTTCCTCCTTGGGATTGTAGGTTTCAAGCGCATCGACGGGGTTCAGATTGCAGCGCGTGCGGTGGTTATTGGCGAAGACTTCAAGCCAGTTGTGGACGCCGCCCATCACAAGCTCGGTGGCAAAAATATCGGCCACGGCGCCATCGTTAAACGTGATGTGCGCCTGGCTGTAATCCTCAATGTCGTCGTAACCCGTGCGCAGAAAGCCCGCGTCGCGGAAATCCTTCAATCGCGTGATTTCGTGCGTGCGTGCGCTGATGGTGGCGGGGCGGATGGGCTTGCCCGCGCGAGCCTCGCCTTCCGAGCGTTTCAGGCTGAGCGCCGCGGTGAGCGGATGGCACGCCTTCCCCACCAGCGACCCGCCGCCCGAGAACTTCCACATGCCGTAATAAGGCGAGTGCGAGCCGCTGTGGGACTCATCGCCTATGATCCACAGGATCTGGCCGCCGCTCTTCACCAGGATTTCCCGCTCCTTCTGGATTGCCGGAGCGTAGACCCAATTTTCCGCGTAGCCGATCACCCTCTTCGCCGCGCGCGCCGCTTCCAGAATGCGGTGGCAACTTGCCAGCGCTTCGCGGAGCATGACCTCTTTGGGAAATTGATTGCCGCGGAAATCGGCTGTCCCCGGACCGTAATAGCCCGTGAAGGGCTTCTCAATGATCACGTGCTTGCCCCGGCGGAGCGCCTCAACGGCGAGCTTTTCGTGCGCCGAGCCGGGCGCGCAGACATCGATCACGTCCGAAGCGTCGCAAAGAGCGGCGAACGAATCGAAGGCGCTGATGCCGTGCTTATGCGCAAAAGCCTGGCGGGACTCCGTGGAATTCGAGGTAACGCCCACCACCTCGACCGGCGCACCGTAAACCTTCTGGTAGCCCTTCCAATGAAACTCAGCCGCAAAACGCGCACCCGCAATACCCACCCGAATGGGATGATTCATGTGAAGTTTCCTCAGCCATAGAGTATGAAAACCAGCCCGCTTGACGCGGAACACTGAGTGAAGGATTCTATCACTCTCAGCCTCTTGGAAGCGCTGCCGGCTTGTATAGGAAGTGTCCCAGGTGCATCCTTAATCAAAGCCAAGGAGGAGAGGTTCGTATGAATGGTCGAACCTTTACCGCGATTCTACACAAAGAAGAAGGGCTATACGTAGCCGAATGCCCTGAGGTGGGGACAGTGAGCCAGGGAGCGACAATTGAAGAAGCGGTCTCAAACCTCAAGGAGGCCACGGAACTTTACATCGAGGAGTTCTCGCCTCGAGAATTTGGCCGGACGCCAATTACAACTTTTGAGATAACACACACGCAATTATGCCGATGTATTCTTTTTCTTTGTGCGGGTAAACCCCTCACCCGGCCCTCTGGGCCACCCTGAGGGAGAGGGCCGGTGCTTCCCGGGGGAAATCTATGATTCCTGCCCTCTCCCGTGGGGAGAGGGCGCCGCAACGCGGCGGGTGAGGGGCGCGTCGTTTACGGCATCTCCTCCGAAGAGTTCATGGAAAGTCTGTAAGAGCTCAGAGATAGGTACCACTCGAACAGCAGATGGCCGTTTGGCGCCGTATGGGAGTACAATGTAAAGAGAACTACGATCATTCTTTGAACCGTGTTCCCTATTAACTATTTAACCCTCAAACTGAAAAGAGAAATGTCTTGCCTGAAGAGCGATTAAAGCTAGCTGTATTTATTGATTTTGACAACATTCAGATCGGCGTGAAGGACACGCTGAACAGGGAATTTGACGTCTCGACGGTGCTCGAAGCGCTCAAGGAGCGCGGCGAAGTGGTGGCAAAAGTCGCCTACGGCGACTGGTCGCGCGCGGGTGACCAGAGCCGCCAGATGACACAGCACGCGATCCAGATGGTCCAGCGCAGCGTGACGCCGCGCGGCGACAAGAACGGCGCGGACATCAACCTGGCGCTCGATGCCTTGGAAATGGCCTTCACTCGCCACCACATCAACGCCTTCGCCATTGTGGGCGGTGACAGTGACTTCATGGCGCTGGTCGAGAAGCTCAAGCAGTTTGACAAGCAGGTGTTTGTGATTGGTGGACGCGCCTTCACCAGCAACATCCTGCAGAAGAACTGCACGGAGTTTATCGCATACGAAAACCTTCTGCGGAGTGAATCGGGCCGCGGGCGGGCTCCGCGGAGGGGCGAGGCGGCGAACCGCCCCAGCCCGGAGCCGCGCACGCTTTCCGAATCTCTGCCAAATATCCAGCGCGCGCTCAAGATCCTGGCGGACCGTGGCGTGGCGCCGCAGCTTGGCCTGCTGAAGAGCACGCTGCTGCAATTGGACTCGACGTTCAGCGAACGCGACTATGGAACGGGGTCCTTCCTCGAGTTCATGCAGAAAGTCGAGCGCGAGGGCTTTGCTCATCTACGCCGCACGGAGCGCGGCTACCTGGTTGAGTTGGCGGAATCGGTTGCCGAATCCAAAGCGCCGGCCTCTCGACCAGCCGCGCGACCGGCTGCCGACACCATAGTGGAAATAGAAGCGGCTGATGCGCCCACGGCCGTTGAAAACCAGCCGGAAGGCGAGCCCGCGCCGGCCATCGCGGCCAATCCTGTGGCGCTCGAGCTGTTGCGGCAGGCGCTCGCCTCAGCGGTGGAGAAGGCTCCGGGACGGCCCCTCTACTTGCGGCAAGTCCGGCAGCGCCTGCGCGCTGTGGAGCACGACTTCGACGAGCGAAAATACGGCTACCGGGGCACGCTGGATCTGCTCCATTATGCGCAGCGCGAAGGCTGGTTGAAGCTGCAGCGCGACCACAAGGGTATCTGGCGTATCCATCCGCTGCTCACAACGCCCGCTACGCCGGAAACGCAGGCCGCCGAAGCGGGGTCCGATGGCGGAGGAGCGCAGGTTGCCGTGGACTCCGAGGAATTCGCATTTATCCCGGAATCCGCAACTCTAGCGGAATTGGGATCAGAGGAATCACGCGCTGAGGAATCCGGGATGGTGGAAATCACGGAAGCTTCTATCGCAGGGGCGTCAGACTCTGTTGAGGAATCGCAGGCTGAGATTGCCCCCGCATCGCCTGCGCACAAGACTCGCAAGCCGCGCACGGCCAAACTCCCGACAAGCAAGGGTACGCGGCGCAAGGCAACTTCCCGCAAAAAACCGGCTGAGCCCGGCGAGAGGTAGCCACGGCACAAACTTCGTGCCGTGGCTACCCTTGCAATAACGGGCATTATTTTGCTGCGTGCTTAGCGGACGAGACGGAATTCATTCCTTTCCGTTGACCCATGGATACCCCGAAGTGTATACTTTGAAGTGTACACTTCGGGGTTTTGGAGCATGACAATTTATGGTGGTTACGGCCAAAGAGCTACGACAGAAGACGTCTCAGATTCTCAAGAAGGTCCAGCAGGTGGGGACGGTGACCGTCACGCTGCGCGGTAAACCCGTCGCCACGCTTTCCTCGCTGAGGGAAAGCAAGCCGGCAAGCGTGGCAGACGACCCTGCGTGCGGCATGTGGGCCGACCGGGAGGACATGAAAGACGTCGAAGGCTGGCTCAGGAAAATACGCGCTCCCCGGTACAAGCTTTGATTCTTGATTCAGACATCTTGATATGGTTCTTAAGAAAGAACCCCACGGCGATAGCTTTTATTGATGGCATTCCTCTCGCCGAGCGCAATATTTCGACTGCCTCATATCTGGAAGTTCTTTACGGATGCCGTGATAAGAACGACCTAAGCGGATGGCGGCATTTCGTATCCAGATCCCTCGCCGAAGTGGTTCCCTTGACAGAGACAATCAGCAGGTTGGCTGAACAATTAATGGAGCGATATGTCCTTGCCCGGCGTCTTGGCTTGGGAGATGCTCTGATCGCCGCCACGGCTCTCGCCAGGGGTGAATCGCTCGCAACAGGCAACCTCAAGCATTTCATGTTCATTCCGGGACTTGCAGTTAAGCCTTTTCGTCCATAGGCGGCAGGTGGCTTTGCAATAAAGAAAGGAAATTATTCATGGGTGATCAGGAACTGATCCCGCCTTCGAATCAAACTCCCGTCAACATCGAAGACGAAATGCGAAAGTCGTATTTGGATTACGCGATGAGCGTGATCATCGGACGGGCGCTTCCCGACGTGCGCGACGGGCTGAAGCCGGTCCACCGGCGGATTCTTTACGCCATGTACAAGGAGGGAAATACCTCCGCCAAGCGTTATACCAAGTGCGCGGGCACGGTAGGCGAAGTGATCAAAAAGTATCACCCGCACGGCGACGCCGCGGTGTATGACACACTGGTCCGCATGGCTCAAGACTTCAACATGCGCTATCCGCTGATTGATGGACAGGGCAACTTTGGATCGGTGGACGGAGACCGGCCCGCCGCTTACCGGTATACGGAGTGCCGTCTGGCGCGGGTGGCCGAGGAGCTCCTGGCGGACATTGAGAAGGAGACGGTGGACTTCACCCCGAACTTTGACGAATCCACCGAGGAGCCCCTGGTCCTGCCAACGCGCGTTCCCAACCTTCTGGTCAACGGCTCAGACGGGATCGCCGTGGGCATGGCCACTAAAATTCCCCCGCATAATCTTACCGAGATCATTAACGCCACCATTCTGCTGATCCAGAAGCCTCACGCCAGCCTCGATGAGGTGCTCAAGCTGGTCCCTGGGCCGGATTTTCCGACCGGCGCTTACCTCTATGGCAAGGCGGGCATCAAGGCAGCCTACGCGACGGGGCGGGGACAGTTCACCATGCGCGCCAAAGCGGCGATCGAGCGGCCTGCGAAGGATAAACAGCAGATCGTCGTCACCGAGATTCCCTATCAGGTGAACAAGGCCAGGGTCATCGAGCGCATTGCGGCGTTGGTGCAAGAAAAGAAGCTGGATGGCATCTCCGACATCCGCGACGAATCCGACCGTGACGGCATGCGCATGGTGATTGAGCTCAAGCGCGGCGAGCAGCCGGAAGTGATTCTGAACAATCTGTACAAGCACACGCAGTTGCAGGAAACCTTTGGCATGATTCTGCTGGCAATCGTGAACGGGCAGCCGAAAACGCTGGCCCTGACCGATGCCATCCAGCTCTTTATCGACCATCGCGTGACGGTCGTGCGCCGCCGGACCATTTATGATTTGCGCAAGGCGCAGGAACGCGCGCATATCCTCGAAGGATTTCTTAAGGCGCTTGGCCAGCTCGACGCGATCATCAAGTTGATTCGCGCCTCGAAGACTCCCAGGGAAGCGCGCGACGGTTTGATCGCCCAGTTTGAATTCACCGAGCGGCAGTCCCAGGCCATCCTGGAGTTGCAGTTGCAGCGGCTCACCGCCCTCGAGCGCGACAAGATTCAGTTGGAGTTCGACGAACTGCAAAAAAGGATCGCCGAGTACCAGGAGATTCTGGCCAGCGACAAGGCGCTAAAAAAGTTGATCGTCGACGAGCTCAAACAGGTGCAGAAGGATTATGGAGACGAGCGCCGCACGGAAATCATCGAGGAGCAGGCCGAGATCCGGCTGGAAGATTTGATCACCGTTGAGGACGTGGTGGTAACCGTCTCCCACTCCGGTTATCTCAAGCGCACGCCACTCACCACCTACCGGCAACAAGGCCGCGGCGGCAAGGGACGCCTGGGCATGAAGACGCGCGAGGAGGATATTGTTGACCACCTCTTCGTTGCCTCCACGCACAGTTACATCCTGGTGTTCACCAAAACCGGCAAGCTCTACTGGTTGAAGGTGTATGAGATTCCGGACGTCGGCGCGGCGGCCAAGGGGAAGCACATCCTGAACCTTGTCAATCTCGCGCCGGGCGAGAAAGTGGCCGCAGTGTTGTCCGTGAAGGAGCTGCCCGAGGAGCCCAAGGAAGTTGCGGTCGACGGCGAATCCTACGCCGCCGAGGGCTACGTGCTGTTGGCCACGCGCAACGGGTTGATTAAGAAGACGCGCCTGGCGCAGTTCTCAAACCCCAACGCTCGCGGCATTCTAGCGATGAAGATTGAAGACGAGGATGAGTTGATTGGCGCCAAGCTCACTACGGGCTGGGACACCGTCTTCCTCGCCACGCATAAAGGCATGGCGATCCGCTTCCTTGAAAAGGACGTGCGGGATATGGGCCGCGCTGCGTATGGCGTTTACGCCATGGACCTGGAAAAGGGCGACTATATCGTGGGAATGCAAATCGTGGGGGAAAAGGAACTGATCCTCTCGATTACCGAGAAGGGATTCGGTAAGCGTACCGCGATCACCGAATACCGCCTACAGACGCGCGCGGGCAAGGGCGTGATCAACGTGAAGACGACCGAGCGCAATGGGCAGGTGGTGGCCGTGCTCAGCGTCGGGGAGGATTCGGAAGTTATGCTGATCAGCCAGCAGGGCAAGATCACCCGGCTCGACTCGGGCAAGATTCGTGAGAGCGGACGGTCCGCTCAAGGAGTCAAGCTAATTAATCTCGAAGAAGGCGATCAGGTTGCGGCGGCTTGCCTTGTGACCACAGAGGATAACGGCGCCGGGACCGATGGAGACGAAACGCCCTCGCAGGGAACGCTGATCCAGTAACCACGGAGCCGCCGACGGACTGAAGCGGCGGCGGGATGCCAAGCGAGAACCAGGTTCGAAGGGGCGCTGCTTGCTGCGCCCCTTCGAAACCGCGGCCGGTCCTCAATCAAAAGCCGCAGACCCGAACGACGCGGGTCTGCGCTATTCACCTAAATTCGTGTGCAGCGTCGAGAGGTCTACCACGCGGTTGCCCGCCATAAGAAATACGACCGCGGTTAAATGCCTGTCATGGGGCGCCAGCGCAGAAGCGGGACCGCGAAGCACGGTGTTGCCCGCCTTGTTCAGCGCGCCCGGGGCGAAAAAGTTTAATTCCCAGGAGCCATCAGACGCGCGGTATTGCGGGTCTACCGAGCGCACGCGATTGTCCTTCTGAAGGAAGACGGCCGCAACCCTCACTTTCATCCCCTCGGCATTGTGAATCTGAAATGGCACGCGGAAGATGAGTTGGCCATCCGCCTGTTCGAGCGTCCAGTGGCCGATCTGGCCATAAGGCGGAAGATTGCCTCCCGGCGATTTCACTGCGTCAGGCCAGCGCATGCGGAAAATATCCATGGCTAATTTATAGAACTTTCCGGCGTGCGCTTCGCGCGTTTCGAGACGCGGGTGATGTGAAAACGCGGCGACGATTCCGGGCGTATCCCCCAACCCGTTGCGTAACCTCTGATCCAGAAGCACCGCGAAACCCGGCTGGTAGCCGGCCTCGGCCATCAACATCATGCCGATAAAGTCCGCCTGGAGCTCTTCCTCGCGGGAGAGCTTTAACTCGGAAATGCCGTCTCCCAGCCGGACGTTCGGCCACGCAGAAGGTCCCTGATCGTAGCCATGGGCGCGCGACTTGAGGTAATCCTGGCGCAACTGCTCCTCAAACGCGGGTAGATATTGTCGATTGTGCAGAATTACATGGCCAAGCTCGTGCCCGATCACCGCGGCCCAAACGCCGCGATCCGTGTAAAGGGCCGGAAAAATGCCGCTTGTGACGTAGACATCACCATGAAAATCTGAAAACGCATTCGGCGCCCGGTCGTTGAGAAGGGTTACATGGTAGCTAAGATGGGGCATCTTCCGGCCAAGCGGACTCGAAAGAAGATTCTTGAGCGCCTCATCCGCGAGCTGATTGTTGGGCGTGTTAACGATGTGGGAGTGCCGCGCGTCCGCGGCAGAGCACACCGCGAGGACCAGCAGTGTGAGTGCGGCAAGCTTGGACCAAGGCTTCATCATAGGACACAAAAAAACAACCCTACATTTCCAGGATATGCAGCCGGGATGGAGAGTGTCAACACAGTCCGGTAGCGGTACAGTTTGGCATGTGGTGTGGCGAGTTTATCTCGCCAAACTCTGCGCTGCAATTGCCTCTTATGGGTGACTGCCTTCTGCCACTTGCTACGCTCGTGAGCGGGGGGTATTCTGAAAGTGTTCAGGGATTCCCTATGGATGACCTTCAAGTCAAAGAAGCGCGCTTGCAGGACAATCTCCGCAAATCTCCTACGCTGATCGTGGCGTATTCTGGAGGGGTGGATTCAGCCTACCTCGCGTATGCGGCGCATCAGGCGCTCGGCGAGCGCGTGCTCGCCGTCACAGCTCTCAGCGAAAGCTATTCCGCGCGCGATCGCGAAATGGCGGAAAACTGCGCGCGCCAGTTTCAAATCCCGCACGAGTTCATCATGACCGATGAGCTCGCCGATCCCAACTACCGCGCCAATAATCCGAACCGCTGCTTTTTCTGCAAGAGCGAGTTGTTTACGAAGCTGGGCGATTTGGCGGCCAAGCGCGGATTTGCGGCCGTCGCCTATGGCGTGAACGTGGACGATCAGGGCGATTGGCGCCCCGGCCACCGCGCCGCCCGCGAGCACGCGGTTCTTGCGCCGCTTCTCGACGCCGGGATGACGAAGGCGGATATCCGCGAGCTTTCCCGCCGCGCAGGGTTGCCGGTTTGGGATCGCCACGCGTCCGCTTGTCTCGCATCTCGCATCGCTTACGGTCTGGAGGTCACGCCTGAACGGCTGGCCGTTATTGAGAAGGGCGAAGAAGCCGTCCGCGCGCTCGGCTTCCGCCAATTTCGCGTGCGGCACCACGGCAACATCGCCCGCGTGGAAATTGCACCGGAAGAGTTGCCGCTGGCGCTGAACGTTGCGATGGCCTGGAAGTTTGTCGAGATATTCAAATCCCTCGGTTTCGCTTACGTGACTCTTGACCTCGAAGGCTACCGCCGCGGCTCGCTAAACGCCAACCTGACCGTGCGCCCCCAATAAAATAATATTTCCCAGCCTCAGCGAGCGCCACCCGGAAAGGACAGCGTGGCGCGCCATGACAGGTGGTAGCTTATGAATAGGCCGCTGAGACGGTCCTCTGAGGTGTCATTCTGAGCGAAGCGAAGAACCTGCTTTACCACCGCGCGGGTTCCGGAGAAGCAGATTCTTCGCTTCGCTCAGAATGACAGGCGGAGCGCTTAGCATGGCAGGCCGATGGGTCGCTAACTCTTGCCTTTTGACTTTTGCCCTCTGATTTTTGACTTGCTTCCGCATCACCCTGTCGTCTTCAGATAAAGCATCGTCATGTCATCCTGGGGTTCGCCGCCACCTGTCCAATCCATGACCCCGCGGTAAATTCCCTCAGCCAGAATCTCGGGTGGGGAATCAATCGCCTCGCGGATTGTCTTGACCAGCCGCGCCTCGCCGAACTCTTCGCCATACGAGTTTTCGGGTTCCACCAGCCCGTCCGTGTAAGCCAGAAGCACATCGCCCGGCTCCAACTGGACCATCTCCTGTTGGTACTGGGAGCCTGGAAAGATGCCAAGCACCGTTCCTCCGGCTTCGAGGCGTGAAAGCGCGTTGCGGCGAAAGAGAAAGGGAGGCGGATGGCCGGCATTCGTGTAAAGCAGGGTGCGCTTTTCCGCGTCGAAAATGGCGTAAAAGAACGTGGCGTATTTCGCATCCGGAGTGTTCTCGTAGACTTGCCGGTTCAGCCGGTCGAGGACCGTGGCGGTTGAGAATGTAAGCCTGTGGTTTGCGCCGTTTTCAGCCTCCGGGGCGTTGCCATCGTATAGCTGAGTGCGCACGGCGGACTGGATCCCCGCCATGAGGAGAGCAGCATAAATGCCTTTTCCGCTTACGTCTCCGAGCACGAGTCCTACCTGGTTGTGGCCGAGCTCGAGGAAGTCGTAATAGTCGCCGCTAACGCCGCGAGCCGGGCGGCACTCGCCAAACATGCGGGCGCCGTGCACCTCCGGCGCGCCCTGCGGGAAGAGCTGCCGCTGAACCTCGCGCGCGATATTCAATTCGTTTTCCAGACGTAATTTTTCGCGCGATTCCACCATGAGGCGCTCCACCGAGGCCGTCATGGTGTCAAAATCTGCTCCCAAGGCGCTCACCTGATCGTGTGCCGGCAAACCGATGCGATGCGAGAAGTCACCCATTTTCACCCTTTCGGTGGCAACCTGCAGTTGGTTGACCGTGGAGGTGATGGATCGCGTGAGCAGAATACCAATCACCAAAGCGAACAGTTCAATCTGAAGGAAAATGGCTCCCAACACGATGAAGACCACGACGGGAGCATTCGAAAATCTACCCAGTGTACTCAAAAGCTGCGCGTTGAGGGTGAAAATGCGCGAGTTCACCACCACCAGAACCGGCGTGCTGCGCTCCTGGAATTTCGCTGCGTTCCACTCCACGGGATTGAGGGCCGAGGCGCCATGCACGCTGAAGTCAGCAAAGATATGCGGCTTCGGAAGCGCGAGGTTGTTGGACCGGATCGAAGCGCCACTGTAGACTCCCCCTCCCACGCGCTCCGGCTGGTTGCTGATGCTGAGACTCCGGCCCGGCGTGGACTTGAGAGGAAACACGGCGACAGGGCCGATACCTTCCCCCACCATGTTCAAAAGCTCCGGCGTGACCGGCATGGAGAGGATCAGCGTCAGCCGCCCCGCGCCAGTCTGTTCCTCGTCAACGGCACGCAAGGAAATACCTCCCTTGCTCATCACGATGCCCGCCCATTCCTCCTCTTTGAGCCAGAGGGGCTGTGAAACCGGCGGGCTCACCGGTTCGCCGGTGAGCCGGAAAGCGCGCGCATGGCCATCAGCACGAAGTGTGATCTCGAGCCCTGGGTAGCTGTTTGAGTATTTCCTGAGGTCTTCTTGATAGAAGGTCTCGATCGCGTCGAACAGATTCCGGGGATCCCGTGCGCCAATGTGCGTGGCCTCGTGCGCCACGACGCGGTTAAGTTGTTTCAGCTCGTCAAAGTGGTTTTGCAGCCTTCCGTTCACCAGGAAAGCGGCAAACTGGCCGTTCAAAATGAGCGCTCCTAGCCCAACCATGAGAAGAATAAGAATAATGGGGACAAAGGCAATGAAGAGATACGTGACAATCAGGCGGGAGGTAAGCCTCCAGAGCAGGCGGCGGCGCACGAAACGGATGAGACGGCCAAAGTAGTACACCCCCGCGACGATGGCGCCCGCTACGAAGGAGAACCACAGAGGGCCAAAGGACCAACCAACGCCGTCCTCCAAAATCCAGAGGATCGCGCCAGAGACGAGAAGCCAGAACGTAAACCGGGCCCACCGGTGAGAGCGGTACTCTTGGCGTAGAGCCTTCAGCATGGGCTATCCAAAAACATGAAGAAGGGCCGCAAGGGGGTAGGCTGTTACCCTGAGAAAAGCCATGGTCAGAAATGCACTGACCATCGCTACCGCCTTGCGCTGCCGCGGGGCGCCCTTCGTCGTCGCCCCCGCGAAAGCGGGGGCCCATTGTGTGGATTCCCGCTTTCGCGGGAATGACGGCGTCCGGCACGGCAGCGGTTTGGCTGCGGCCGGGGCGGTCGCGCCGTGCTATGGATTCGCGGGCGCGGCAAGCAGCGCCCCTACGATAAACCGTGACCACCGCTCACGCGTCGCCTCCCGAAGCGGGCTGGGCCGCGGCTTCGGCGTCTCGAATCTCCTGCTGCACCTTGCTGTGCCTGCGGCTATAAGTGAAATAGATGCACAGGCCGATGACCAGCCAGATCAGAAACACTTCCCAGGTGAGCGCGTGCAGAGAAACCATCAATGCCAGGGATATCACCATGCCCATGATGGGCACAAACGGCACCCAAGGAGTTCGGAACGGACGCGGTATATCGGGCTGCTCGCGGCGCAACACCCAGACGCCCGCGCAGACGATGGTGAAAGCAAAGAGGGTGCCGATGCTGGTCAACTCATCCAGCGTCGTGATGGGCAGAAAGGCGGCGAGAACGGCGACGCACAGACCAATCACGATGGTCGAGATATAAGGGGTGCGGAACCTGGGATGAACTTTGCAGGTCCACTTCCAGAGCAGGCCGTCGTGCCCCATGGTAAAGAAGATGCGGGTCTGGCCGAGCAACATGACTAGCATCGTGGACGTCAGGCCGCCGATGGCGCCGATTTTCACCAGCAAGCTGCCCCACCGCACGCCGGTCACGTCGACGCCCAGCGCGATTGGGTCGGCAACGTTCAAGCGCGTGTACGAAGCCAAGCCGGTGAGGATAATGGCGACCAGAATATACAGGATGGTGCAAATCACGAGCGATCCAAGAATCCCGATGGGCATGTCACGGTTTGGGTTCTTGGCTTCCTGGGCGGCGGTGGAAACCGCGTCAAAGCCGATGTAGGCGAAGAAAATGATTCCGGCGCCTCTCATAATGCCCGACCATCCAAATTCGCCGAAGTGTCCTTTGTTGGGTGGAATAAATGGATGCCAGTTGGTGGCGGCCAGATGGGGGTGCGCCGCCAGGAATAGCACGCCCAACCCAATAAAAACCAGCAGCACCGAGACCTTCACAATCACGATGACGGTATTAATGTTGGCGGATTCCTGAATACCCTTGACCAGGATTGCCGTGATGATCAGTATCCCGATGAGAGCCATCAGATCGAAGCGAGAGACGACGTGCGGCAAAGCCGCAAGGGCCGAATGGGGCATCCGCGGCGCGGAGGCGAGCGGCATCCAGCGGCCGTGATACTTCACCACCGTTGCCCCTGGCGCGTAAGAGACCGACGGTGGAATGGCGAGGCCCAGATCCTGAAGAAGGCTGCCCACGTAGCCACTCCAGCCCACCGCCACGGTGGCGGCGCCGAAACCATATTCAAGGATCAGCGCCCATCCAATGACCCAGGCGATGATCTCGCCCAAGGTCGTGTAGCCGTAACTGTAAGAGCTGCCCGAGATGGGAATGAGAGCGGCAAATTCGGCGTAACAGAGGCCGGCGAAGGCGCAACCAATCCCCGCAATGATGAAGGAGAGAACAATGGCGGGACCGGCGTTCATGGCCGCGACGGGCCCGGTCAGTACGAAAATGCCGGTGCCGATAATGGCCCCGATGCCCAGCGTGACCAGGTTGAGAGGGCCCAAGGCCCGCTTCAGGCCGCCCTTCTCCCCCTCGGTCTCCTCGAGCATCACCTTCAGATCTTTTTTGGCAAAGAGATTGAGGCTCATTGTTAGGTGTCCTTAAACTAGCGCGGCTTCGCCTCGGACCGACGAGGCGTGCTCCCCTCACCCGTCCCGCTACGCGGGCCACCCTCTCCCACAGGGTAGAGGGCTGGGCTTCTCTCGGGGAATTTGTGACTCCGTCCCTCTCCATAAGGGGAGGGATGAAATACTCACCTACGTTTGATTCCAGCCCTCTCCTTGGGGAGAGGGTGGCGCGGGGAAGCAGTGCTTCCCGCCGCGCCGGGTGAGGGAGACAACGAAAACTTGACTCATTCGCATCAGTTTTCGCAAATCTAGGATTCTAACGCGGCTGGTCCTCAGCCCAGTGTTCCAGCGGCGTCCCGTCACCGCTTATTCCCGAAGCACTGCCAGAAACTTTCTTGCCCGCTCGCCCACGTCCGGCGCGCCGAGGAGTGCTTGGATAACGGCCACGGAGTCCGCTCCAGCGTCGATAACCGCTGGGGCATTTTCCGTCGTAATGCCACCAATTGCAACCAAGGGCTTGCCGGTGGCCTTGCGCGCTTCCGCTAATCCTGCCAGACCCACCACGGGTTCCGGCTTCGCTTTACTGGCCGTGGCGAAGATGGGCCCAAAGGCGATGTAATCGACAGGCTCGCGGTCCGCCGCGGCCACTTGAGCGATCGAGTGGGTCGAGAGGCCGATGATCTTGCCGGGTGGGAGCAGGCGCCGCGCCAGCGTGGGCGGCAGGTCTTCCTGGCCCAGATGAACGCCATCCGTGTCGGCGGCCAACGCGATGTCTGCGCGGTCATTTACAATGAACGTGCCGCCGGCCAGCCGGACACGCTCCGCCAGCTTGATGCTCGCCATATAAAGCTCGCGCGAACTCGATTTTTTGTCACGATATTGGATCAGCCGGACGCCCGCGTTGAGAAGGGATGCGGTGACGTCCGTGAGGGAATCAAACTGCGCCGCGTCCACGATCGCGTAGAGCCGAGGAATCGTTGCAATGGTGAATGGTGAATTATGAATTCCGAATGCGGTAGTTGCGCGTCCACGAAATTTGCCATTCACCATTCACCATTCTCAATTCACCCTTGGCTCGCCCGCCTTGCCGATGCGCAGGCGAAGCGCTCCATGAAGTGAGTATCAAAGTTTCCGGCCTGGAAATCCGGGTCCGCCATGATCTTTTTGTGGACGGGAATCAGCGTGGAAACGCCTTCCAACACAAACATTTCCAGGGCGCGCCGCATCCGGCTGACCGCCTCGGCGCGGTCGCGGCCGTGGCAAATGAGCTTGGCGATAAGCGAATCGTAATAAGGTGGAATCACCGATTCGGCGTAAATCGCGCTATCCACACGCACGCCTGGGCCTCCCGGCATGTGCAGCGCGGTCACCCTGCCGGCGCTCGGAATAAACGTTTCCGGGTCTTCGGCGCACACCCGGCATTCGATGGCGTGGCCCCGCGGCGCAAGCGAATCCCACACGGCGGGCAGCCGCTCTCCTGCCGCGACGCGAATCTGTTGTTTGACCAAGTCAATGCCCGCCACCATCTCCGTTACCGGATGCTCGACCTGGATGCGGGCGTTCATTTCCAGGAAGTAGAGGTTGCGTTTTTCGTCCATCAGGAATTCGACGGTTCCGGCGTTCGTGTAACCCACCGACTCCATCGCCTTCACTACGCGGCCGCCCAACTGCTCGCGCATGGCCTCGCTCATTTGCGTCGAGGGGGATTCCTCCACCAATTTCTGATGGCGCCTCTGGATGGTGCACTCGCGTTCGCCAAGGTGCACCACCTTGCCGTGCGAGTCACCTATCACCTGGAACTCGATATGGCGGGGCGAAGAGATGTACTTTTCCAGATAAACGTCTGGAGTGCCAAACGCTGCCGCGGCTTCCGCGCGCGCTGTCTGGAACGCCTGCGGCAGCTCTTCGGGCGCGTGGATGACGCGCATGCCGCGCCCGCCCCCTCCGGCCATGGCCTTCAGCATGACAGGGTAGCCAACGTGCTCCGCCTGTTCTGCAGCCTCCTCTTCCGAGGTCACCACACCCGTACCGGGCAACACCGGCAGACCCAACTCTGACATTTTCTTCCGCGCCTCGCCCTTGTTGCCCATCAGCCGGATCACCTCCGGCCGCGGTCCAATGAACCTGAGCTTCGAGGTCTCGCAAACTTCGGCGAAATGGGCGTTCTCGGACAGGAAACCGTAGCCGGGATGGATAGCCTCGGCGTCGGCCAGCTCCGCCGCGGAAATGATGCTTGCAATGTTCAGGTAGCTTTCGGAGCTGCGCGGCGGCCCGATACAAATGGCCTCGTCGGCAAAGCGCACATGCAGCGCGTAGCGGTCCGCCTCCGAGTAGACGGCCACCGTCCGGATGCCCAATTCCTTGCAGGCACAGATGATGCGAAGCGCGATTTCGCCACGATTGGCGATCAGTATCTTTCGGAACATGGCGTTGTTATGGATAGGAGCCATCAGCGGCCAGCCATCGGCGCTCGGCCAGCTAAACCCCTTTGCAAGTTACAACGGGAACGAAGATCAGTCAACCGTGGCCACCGCCGGGCGTGGTAGGGGCACGCCATGGCGTGCCGGCCCACGAATCTCAAATGGCAAATTTGAAATCTCTAAATCCCCATTCCCCATTCCGAACTGCTACAATTCCAATAAACAAACAGGGAGCGCCATATGTCCAGGGAACGACTCGTTTCACCCGAGCTGATTTCCAAGGAAGAAGAAAACTTTAATCAGACGCTTCGGCCGCCCACGCTCGGTGAATACGTCGGGCAGCGGAAAGTGGTGGAGAAGCTCGAAATCGCGCTGGAAGCGGCGCGCGGGCGCCGAGAGTCACTCGAGCACGTGCTGCTGTTCGGACCGCCCGGCCTCGGCAAGACGACGCTCGCCCATATCGTGGCCAACGCCATGGACGCGAAGATCACCGTGACCTCAGGGCCGGCCATCGAGCGGCCCGCCGACCTGATGGGTATTCTGGCCAGCCTCGGCGAGCGCGATGTGCTGTTCATTGATGAGATTCACCGCCTGCCCGCCAACGTGGAGGAATTTCTCTATCCGGCGATGGAAGACTACAAAGTCGACATTGTGCTGGACAAGGGAATGTACGCGCGCACGATCAACTACACTCTGAAAAAGTTTACCCTGGTGGCGGCCACGACGCGGGCGGGCACGCTTTCGGCGCCGCTGCGGAACCGTTTTGGACTCTTTTATCATCTGGAATTCTATAGCCCGGAGGAGTTGAGAGAGATCGTCGAGCGCTCAGCTCGTATCCTTGGGATCAATGGCGGCGCCGAAGGAGCGGCGGAGATTGCCCGGCGCGCGCGCGGCACGCCCCGCGTGGCCAACCGGCTGCTGAAACGGGTGCGGGACTACGCGGACGTCAGGGCGGCGGGCGAGATCACGCCGGAAGTCGCCGTGGCGGCCCTGAAGCTTGAGGGCGTCGATGGCCGCGGCCTGGATGATCTCGATCGCCGGTTCCTTTCAACCATCATTCAGCTTTATCACGGCGGCCCGGTGGGAGTTGAGGCGCTTGCGGCCACGCTCAATGAAGAGGTTGATACGCTGGTAGATATGGTCGAGCCGTTTTTGCTGCAGCAGGGCTTCATCAGCCGCACGAAGACCGGCCGCCGGGCGAATGAACCCGCTTACCGGCACCTGGGGCTGGCTCTGCCCAAGGGCGCCGCGCAAGGCGCGCCAGGGTTGTTTGATTAGCAAACTCAAGCTATCAGCCATTAGCAATCAGCAATCAGTATGCGCACTAGCCCGGATTATTCATGAACTCGCTAGACAAAAACGGAAGGGCACGGTTTTAACC